>NZ_JBIVVI010001167.1:0-2817 GCF_044757675.1 Kitasatospora sp. NPDC091257 | reverse complement strand
CGGGCAGGTAGGTGCCGTAGCGGTTGACCCGGTCGGCGACGGCCTGCGCGGAGGTCGCGGAGGGCAGCCATTCCTCGTCGACACCGTAGGCCAGCAGGAGCCTGCGCTGCAGGGCGGTCGGCATGGTGACGACGGGTTCCAGCTGGAGCGGGTCGCCGACGAGGACGGCGCGACGGGCGCGCCAGAGGGCGCCGACGGCGGCCTGCGGGGTGGCCTGGCCGGCCTCGTCGACGAGGATCCAGCCGATGGAGCCGCGGCCGAGGCGGGCGAACATGCTGCCGATCGAGGAGAAGGTGGTGGAGACGACCGGGACGAGGAGGAAGAGGGTCTGCCAGGCCTGCAGGACCTGCTCGTCGGGGACGGGTCCGCCACCGCCCGCCATGAGTTCCACCAGGACCTGGAGGTTGCCGCGGATCCGCTTGGCCGTGTTGGCGGCCAGGGCGCGGTGCAGGTCGAGGGCGCGCAGGAACAGGTCGCTGCGGGCGGTGCTCCAGGCCTCGTCGGCCCACGGGGCGCCGAGTTCCTGCGCGCGGTCGCCGAGTTGCGGCCAGTCGAGGGGCAGCGAGGGGAGAGCGGCGGCGGCCGCGCGCAGGGCCTGGTGGGCGGCGTCGAGTTCGGCGCCGGCGGCCTCCAGGTCGCGCCGGGCGGACCGGGTCCCGTACCGGGCCTGCTCGACCTCCGCCCGGGCCGCCGACTCCGCGGCCCGGGCGGCGTCCTGGTGGACGCGGGCGCGGACGGCGCCGGTCTCGGCCTCGGTGACGGCGGCGGTGGTGCGGGCGGTCAGGTCGGCCGCGAGGCCTTCCGCACGGGTGCAGCGGGCGACGTGGTCGTGGGCGTCCTCCAGCGCGGTGCGCTGCTGGACGAGCTGGGCGAGGAGGTCGCTCCGGCTGCGTTCGCGGTGCTCCTCGGCGGCCTGGCGTTCGGCACCGCTCTGCAGCAGGCGGCGCAGCCCGCCGCGCAGACCCGGCTGCGCGGCGGGGGGCTCGTCGTGGAGGGCCGTCAGGACGCCGACCTGCCGGCGGTGCTGGCCGGCGCGTTCGCGGGCGGCGGCCAGGGTGGCCCGGGCGTCGGCGAGGGCCTCGCGGGCCCGCGGGACGCGCTCGGCCGCGGCCCGGTGCGCGGCTTCGGCGGCCTGGGTGGCGGTACGGGCCGTCTCGACGGCCCGCACCGCGGCGGCGTGGCGGGCCTCGGCGGCCGCCGCGCGGTCGTCGGCGCGGGTGACGGCGGCGCGCAGGGAGTCGAGGCGGGGGTGGACCCGGTCCGCCCGGGACTCCGCGAGGACGGCGGCGAGGCGGACGCGTTCGGCGCGCAGGCGCTCGACCTCGGCCTGGGCGGCCTGGAAGGCGGCGACGGCCTCGGGCCAGGAGGGGACGGGCTGGGCGGGGGCCTGGACTTCGGGAGTGGGATGGGGAGTTGGGGCGGTGACGGCCGGGGCCGCGACCGCCGCCGGGCGACGGTCACGTGGGGCCCGGGCGGGCCTGGGCACACTGGGCGGCACCCAGTCGCCGAGGACGGCGTTCATGCCGCGCAGCGGCGGGAGCCCGGCGTCGGCGCGGGCGGCGGACTCGTCCTCCGGCAGGCGGCCCCACCAGAAGCGCTCGGTGAACCTCGTCCGATTGGTCTTGTTGCCGAGGACGGCGGCGACCAGCCCCCAGGCGGGCGCGCCGCCGAGCAGGGCGGAGGCGAGGTCGGAGAAGTGGTCGGGGCCGTCGTGCCAGTGCGCGTCGAGGGCGTCGGCGCCGGGCAGTTCGGCGGTGATGTTCTCCACCGCACCGTTGTTGGAGGAGGTGACCACGATCTCGCGGCCGGCGAGCCGCGGGTCGAGGGCGGAGACGAAGCGCGGGTGGACACCATGACGGTCCTTGCCCCGCCAGGCACGGCCGACGAACGCCTCCTCGGGCCTCCGGTAACCGGCCATCACGGCGGCGCGTTCGACCACGAGGGCGGCGACCAGGTCGCGGAGCATGGTGGTCTTGCCGGTGCCGGGCGGGCCGTTGACGGAGAACAGGCCACCGGCGTCGGTGCTCGCGGTGGCGGCCTCCGTGCTTCCGGCGCCGGCCGCGGCGCTGCCCCCGGCTGCGGCGCTGCCCCCTGCCCCGGCGCGGTCCGCGAGCATGCGGTTGACCGCGAACTGCTGGCTGAGCGCCAGCGGGTACCGCGACCTGGCGGGCCAGCGTCCGGCGGGGACGAGAGCCGGGTCGACGCCGGCCAGGACGGCGAGCCGGTCCTCCCGCAGATCGGTGCGGGCGTCGACCGGGATGTCCCGGCGACCGGTCAGGTAGGCCTCCAGGGCGGGGCCGAGGCCTGCCGCCCGCAGGCCCCGGTCCCCGAGCGCGGCACGGACCCGGGCGAGGTCGGGCGGCAGGAGACTGTTGAGGAACGGCTGCGCGGCGGCGGGCTTGGCCTTCGGGTCGCGCGGGCGGTGCACCAGCCGGCTCCGGACCCGGATCACCCGCGGGTCCAAGTGCTCCTCGACACCGCAGAGATGGGCGACCTGGGCGGTCAGGGCGACGAGGTCGGCGAGCGCGACCGGGCGAGGGCCGGTGTCCTCCGCCGCCTCCGTCTCCGCCGTCTCCTCCGCCGCCTCCTCGGCGGGCGGCTGCGGCGCGGCGGACGGGGAATCCCCACCCGCGCCCTGCTGGTCCGGACGACGGGTCGCCGCCCACTCGGCGACGCGCCGCACCAGCGGCTCCGTCGCCCCCTGCACCGCGGCCCCGGCGACCTCACCGAACAGCGCACCGACCGCCGCCACCGCCGCGCCGCCCAGGATCTCCGCGATCAGCTGCTGCCAGCTGCGAACGGCCTCCTCCCCCTCCC
>NZ_JBIVVI010001166.1:0-2818 GCF_044757675.1 Kitasatospora sp. NPDC091257 | reverse complement strand
CCCGGCACCCCCGACGGGCGGGCGTCCGGCCCCGCTACGGGCGCCCCATGAACGCCGGGTAGTAACCGCTGCTGATCCCCGAGACCCGGACGTTGGTCCCGGGCCGCGCGGCCTCGACGTACCTGTTGTCGCCCAGGTAGATCGCCACGTGCTGGATGCCCCGGGCGGTCCCGTCCGGCGCCCAGAACAGCAGGTCACCGCGGCGCAACTGGCTCGCCCCGATCGGCGTGGTCGCCGCGTACTGGTCGTTGGCCACGCGCGGCAGGTCGATCCCGCCGCGCCGGAAGGACTGCTGCACCAGGCCCGAGCAGTCGTAGCCGTCCGGCCCGTTGCCGGCCCGGCGGAACGGTACGCCCAGCTGGGCGAGGGCGAACTGCACGGCGGTCTCGACGTCCCGGTCCTCCGCGACCGAGTCGTCGTAGTGGCCCGAGCCCGCGGAGTCCGACGAGGAGCCGCCGCCGGTGCGGTCCAGGTAGATGTCGTAGTGCGAGGTCCAACGCCACTCGCCCTTGCTGTTGCGGAACCAGTAGCGGGAGCCGTCCCAGCCCTCCCGGATCCCGCCGGAGCCGCTCGTGGCCTTGGCGGCGGACGCGGAGCCACCCCCGGTGCGAGCCGCGTACACGCTGTAGTGCGAGGTCCAGCGCCACTGCCCCTGGCTGTTCTTGAACCAGTACCTGGAGCCGTCCCACCCGGCGTGCGCCGGGGCGGGCTCGGCGGCCGCGGGGCCGGCGCCGAGGCCGAGGCCGATCACGCCCGCCCCGGTCGCGACCACGGCCACCATGGCTATCCCCCGACGGAGTCGCGCGGTGCGGGACGGACGGGAGGTACGGACGGTGGCGGCGGGCTGCTGCCCGGTCGGTTCGCCGGCGGCCGCCGGCGCGCCGGTGTTGACGGTGGTCATCGTGCTGACTTCCTTCACTGCTGCGGATCGCTGCGGACTGCAGCGGATTGCTGTGACCGGCCAGGACTGGCCGTGCTTGTCGGCAGGGTCCCCGCCCGGCACGCCGCGGCTTCCGGTCCTGCGACCGGAAGCCGCGGCGTGTCGTCCGGGGATTCGGTCCTGCCTGCGTGTCACGTTAGGCACGCGTCCGCTCACTGCGCGCAGTGGAGTGCGCCAATGGAAGGGTCACCGGTGGTGAGCACCGACGGCGCATCAGGGTGAACGGCCGTCATCCGAGGGGGCGTCCGGCATCCCCCTCCTCAGCGGCCGCCGGCCTCCGCCAGCAGCTGCTTCTTCAGCACCTTTCCCAGCGCGTTCCTGGGCAGTTCGGGCACCAGGACGACCCGGCGCGGCCGCTTGTGCACCGAGAGCCGCTCCGCCACGAAGGCCGTCAGCTGGTCCCCCGTCACGGCGCCGTCCGGAATGACGTACGCGACGATCGCCTGTCCGAGGTCCTCGTCCGGCACGCCGACCACCGCCGCGTCGGCGACCGCCGGGTGGTCGCGCAGCGCGGCCTCCACCTCGCCGGCGCCGATCCGGTAGCCACCGCTCTTGATCAGGTCCACCGAGGCGCGGCCGACGATCCGGTGGAAGCCGTCCGCCCCGATCACCGCGACGTCACCGGTGCGGAACCAGCCGTCCGCCGTCCACGCCTCGGCGTCCGCGTCCGGCCGGTTGAGGTAACCGCTGAACAGCGTCGGGCCGCTGACCTGGAGTTCGCCGACGCTCTCCCCGTCCCGGGGCACCGGCGCGCCGTCCTCGCCGACCAGCCGGGTGCGGACCCCGTCCACCGGCAGCCCGACGCTGCCGGGGCGCCGCTCGCCGTCCGCCCGGGTGCTGACGGTGATCAGCGACTCGGTCATCCCGTACCGCTCGATCGGGGCGTGCCCGGTGAGCGCCGCCAACTTCTCGAACACCGGGACGGGCAGCGGCGCGCTGCCGGAGACCAGCAGCCGGGCCGCGGCGAGCCGGGCCGCCGCGTCCGGATCCGCCGCCACCCGGGACCAGACGGTGGGCACGCCGAAGTACAGGCTGCCGCCGGCCGCCGCGTACCCCGCCGGGGTGGGCCGCCCGGTGTGCACCAGGCCGCTGCCGGTGCGCAGGGCGCCGAGCACGCCGAGCAGCAGCCCGTGCACGTGGAACAGCGGCAGGCCGTGCACGAGGGTGTCCTCGGCGGTCCACTGCCAGGCGGCGGCGAGGGCGTCCAGGTCGGCGGCGATCGCCTCGCGCCGGATCACCACGCCCTTGGGCGCGCCGGTGGTGCCCGAGGTGTAGAGCACGAAGCCGGTCGACGCGGCGTCCGGCTCGGCGTGGGTGGTGGCGGAGCGCTGCTCGGGGTCGACCGGCAGCCCCGCCACCGAGGTGTCCTGCGGCAGCGTCTCCCCGACGGCGTGCGCGAGCAGCGCCGCGCCGGAGTCCCGCAGGATGTGCTCGCGCTCCTTGGGTCCCGAGTCGGGCGGCAGCGGCACCACCGGGACGCCCGCCAGCAGGCCGCCGACCACGGCGGTGACGGTCTCGACGGTGGGCCGGGCGAGCACCGCGAGCGCCGGGGCGCCGGCCACCCGGTCGGCGACGGCGGTCGCCGCGCCCAGCAGATCCTCCCGGGAGAGGGCCCGGCCGTCGATCCGCAGCGCCTCCGCCCCGTCGCCGAAACCGCCCCGAAGTGCCGTCAGCAGTGCCATGCCACCGTCCTCGCCTCGTCCCACGCCACCGCGCCGCGCCCGTGCGCCACGCGCTCGACCCGCGTGTCCGCCTCCGCGTCACGCGTCGGCGCCGACTCTACGGGCCGCCGCCCCGCGCGCCGCGCTCCGGGGACGACGGGCGGGGCCGGCGCTCAGGCGCCGAGGGGGCTGGGCCGAGGAGGGCGGCGTGCCGGGG
>NZ_JBIVVI010001165.1:0-2822 GCF_044757675.1 Kitasatospora sp. NPDC091257 | reverse complement strand
CCCTCCGCTGGGCCCTCTGCAGGGGCCGCTACTCCTCCACCGGGAACACCCGGCGCACCACCCGCTCCGAGGCCCCGCCGTCGTCCCAGACGCAGAACTTCGCCCGGAACCGCGCCCGCGCCGCCGGCTCCGGGTCGCCCGCCAGCAGCGCCCGCGCCAGCCCGTCCGCGTCCACCGTGACCGCGCCCGGCGGCTCCGCGAACAGGTCGAAGTAGACGCCGCGTTCCCGCTGGTACTCCTCCCAGTCCGGGGCGAAGATCACCACCGGCCGGTCCAGCACCGCGTAGTCGAACATCATCGACGAGTAGTCCGTCACCAGCACGTCCGCCGCGAGGTAGAGGTCCTCGACGGTCGGGTGCGCCGAGACGTCCACGATCCGCGCCGATTCCGCGCCGGCCGCCGACAGGTCGCCCGGACCGTCGGTGTGGAAGTAGTGGGTGCGCACCAGCAGCGTGAAGTCCGGGCCCAGCCGCCGGGCCAGCGCCGCCACGTCCAGCAGCGGCACGTAGCCGCCCTTGCTGCCGCGGTGGGTCGGCGCGTACAGCACCGCCCGGGTGTCCGGCCGCAGCCCGAGCCGCTCGCGCATCGCGCGGACCTCGTCCGGAGCGGCGTTCGCCAGCCGGTCGTTGCGCGGGTATCCGGTGTCCAGCATCTCGTACCGGCCGGGGAAGGCACGGGCGAAGTGCCCGCTGGTGTGCGGGTTGGGGGAGACCAGGAAGTCCCAGCGGTCGACGGCCTCCTGGAGCAGCTCGAAGTCCATCCCCTCGGCCGCCGCCGGGTGGTCGCGCAGGTCCATGCCCATCGCCTTGAGCGGGGTGCCGTGCTGGGTCTGGACGTGCACCGTGCCCGGCCGCTTCGTCATGGTGCGGGGGAAGTTGACGTTGTTGACGAAGTACTTGGCGGTCGCCATCGCCCTGAGGTAGGCGGGGGTGTTGACGATCACGTGCGGAACCCCGGGCGGCAGCGCGGCGGCCTGGGCGCGGTTCTCCACCACCCACACGCCCCGGATCCGCGGGGCGAGTTCCTTCGCCTTCTCGTAGATCGCCGCCGGGCTGCACGCGTAACCCCGGTGCCAGTAGGCGGCGTAGACGGCGAGGTTCTCGTCCAGCGGCAGCCGGCGGAACGCGTTGTACGCGGTGAACCGGGCGCCGCTGCGCATCCCCTTCTTCACCGCGGGCGCCACTGCCCGTGCCCCGCGCCTGAGTTCGCGCGGCAGCCGCCCGGTGCGGCGCAGCTCCGCGTAGGCGATCCGGGCGCCGCGGGCGGCCAGCCGGTACTGCACGCCGCGCACCCCGCCGGGGAAGCGGTAGCCGGCCGGGCGGTGGCGGTCGAAGTGCCGGGCGATCCGCTGGAAGAAGTCCTTGCGCAGGTCGGCGGGGACCAGCCCGGGGGTGTCGTAGACGTTCAGCGCCTGGCGGACGGTCCGGTCGAAGACCAGGGTGCGCAGCGCGTCCGGGACCGGCCGGCCGGGGCGGTCCGGGCGGTCCAGGAAGGCGAAGATCGCGTCGTACTGGGCGAACACGTCCGCGTGCTTGGGGGAGGAGGTGGCGGTGATCGCGCCGTCCCGGCCGCGCCGGTAGAAGTAGCAGGGGCGGTCGAGGTAGCGCAGCCGCTCGGCGGCCAGCAGCGCCGGGTAGGTGACCGAGATGTCCTCGTAGTAGCCGCGGCCGAAGGAGACACCGAGGCCGTCCAGGAACGCGCGGCGGAACAGCTTGTTCCACACCGACATCACGGTCTGGAACAGCGCCGGGTGCTCGGCCAGGGTGCAGCCCTCGACCAGCGGGGAGCCGGCCAGCACGTGGCGCCAGGGGTTGGGCTCGGTCCCGCCGTCCGGGTAGACGTGGGTGAAGTCGGTGATCAGCACGTCGGCGGGGGCCTCCCGGCGGCGCTCCTGCGTCAGCTCGTCCAGCAGCGCGCCGACCGTCCCCTCGGGCACCCAGTCGTCGCTGTCCACGAACCAGACGTACTCGCCGCGGGCCTGCGGCAGGGCGGCGGTGCGGGCGCCGCCGAGGCCCTGGTTCTCGGTGAGGTGCAGCACCCGCAGCCTGCTGTCGCGGGCCGCGTAGGCGTCCAGGATCGCGCCGGAGCCGTCGGGGGAGAGGTCGTCGACCGCGATCACCTCGAAGCGGGTCTCCGCGGCGGGGGTGTCGCCGAGGATCGAGTCGAGGCAGTGCGGGAGGTACCGCTCCACGCCGTGGACCGGGAGCACGATGCTGAGGAGGAGGGACACGCTGGCCGAGTGTACCGATCCACCGGGTGTCACCTGCGCGGACGTCCGGTGCGGGGCTTCCGGGGCGGTGGCCGGGGCGGTGACCGGGGGCGGCGGTGATGGTGGGGCGGGGCGGCGTCGGCGGCGGAGCGGCTCGCGGCAGGGGCCGTGGTGCGCCCGGAACCGCCGGTGCCGGGCCCCTTGCGGGGCGGCACCGGCAGTCAGGTGGCGATCCGGCCGACCCTCGACGGCCGACCGCCGGTCCGGGCACCGCGCGAGCCGGGCCGCCGCAGCGTCGAGGCGGCCGGGCAGTGGCTCGCGGGAGCCGGAGTTCTTCATCAATCGAACACACGCTTGAGTGCGGTGCGGGCACTGGCGTGTGCATCAGATATTGCTTGGAGGTTCGGCGGGAGTCAATCCCTCGAATGTGTTCACTTCCTGAAGTCGATCGGTCACGGTGTCGGCCGGCGCCCGGTTCGGCCGGGCCGGGTACGGATCGGGCGCGGCGAACGCCCCCCGATGATCGCTTTGTCGATGTGGCGGTCGTCTCCCGGCTGTCCCCTATATGGCGGCGCGAGCGGGGTGCGGGTTGGGTGCGGGTGGGTCGCCGGTG
>NZ_JBIVVI010001164.1:0-2823 GCF_044757675.1 Kitasatospora sp. NPDC091257 | reverse complement strand
GGGTCGGGCCCCGCACCCCGGCGGGCACGGCCGGGCCCGGGGCCGGACCCGCGTTCCGTACCGTCCGGTATGCCGACTTGCCCGACCCCGTCCCCAGCGGCCCACCGCACCCGTACGCTTTCGTCAGCGCGTCGGCCCCGACGCGTCCTCGAACGGCGGCGAGGAGCGAAGCAAGTGCGGCAGACCGGACGGCAGTCCCGACGACCAGAGCGCCGCACCCCGCCGTCCGCGACGGAGCTGGCCAAGGTCCACGACCGCACCCTCGCCGACGCCGCCGCCCGGGAACTGTCCACCCCCGCCCGCACCGAGGAGACCGGCGGCCCCGGCCTGCTCGAACCCCGGCCCGAGATCGGCGACTCCTGGGCCCGGCTGCGCCGCCTCGGCCTCGACCCCGACACCGGCGCCGCCGCCGTCCTGCTGGGCCCCGGCGAAATCGAACAGCGACGCCGCACCAGCGGGCTCGACACCGTCCTGCCGGTGCTCCGCGAGACCCTGGTGGAGACGGGCGGCACGGCCCCGCTGCTGCTGGCCGTCGCCGACGCCGAGGGCCACGTGCTCTGGCAGGAGGGCGAACGCGGCCTGCGCCGCAGCGCCGACCGGATCGGCTTCATCACCGGCGCCCGCTGGATCGAGGAGAGCGTCGGCACCAACGGCATCGCGGTCGCGCTGCGCGCCCGGCGCCCGATGCACGTCCACTCCGCCGAGCACTACCTGCGCAGCCACCACTCCTGGACCTGCGTGGCCGCACCGGTGCGCGACCCCGGCACCGGGCAGTTGGTCGGCGCCATCAACCTGAGCGGCCCGGCGCACAGCATCCGCCCGTACCTGCTCCAGCTCACCGCGACCGCCGCCCGGCTGGCCGAGACCGAGCTGCGCGCCCACCGGCTGGAGGCGCTGCACCAGCTGCGCACCCTGGCCGCCCCGCTGCTCGCCCGGGTCGGCGGCCCGGCGCTGGTGGTGGACGCGGCCGGGTGGACCGCCGCCGCGGCCGGGCTGCCGCCGCCCAGCCGGCTGCGGGTGCCCAGCGAGGGCTGGACCCCGGCCGCCGTGCACTGGGTGCCGGGCCTCGGCGAGTGCGCGCTGGAGCCGCTCGCCGACGGCTGGCTGGTGCGCCCGGTCCGGCCGCCCGGGGAGAACGGCTCGGGCACGGTGACCGCCGAGCAGGCCGAGGGCGCCCACCTCCGGCTGGACCTGCGCCGCCCGGACCGCCCCGGGCTGTCCGTCCGGGGCGCGGCCGACAGCTGGTCGCACCCGCTCAGCCCGCGCCACGCCGAACTGCTGCTCCTGCTCGCCACCGGACGCGAGGGCAGCACGGCCGCCCAGCTCGCCGACGCGCTGTTCGGCGACCCGGGCCGGACGGTGACGGTGCGCGCGGAGCTCTCCCGGCTGCGCCGCTACCTGGGCGGGCTGCTGGCCCACCGGCCGTACCGGATCGCTGAGTCGGTGCTGGTCACCGTGGACGGGCCGGACGACCCGTACGACCTGCTGCCCTCCTCCTCGGCCCCGGCCGTGCGGCGGCTGCGGGCCGCGCTGGCCGCGGGGACGGCCCGGCTGCCCGGTGCGCCGCCCCTGCCGCCGCCGCGCGTCGCCGCCCCGACGGAGCGTCGCTGACGCTCGGCCCCCGGCCGGGCGGAGCGGATCCGGCGCCCCGTCGTCAGCCGTTCGCGAGCAGCGCGGCCAGCTCGGCGTCGGTGGGACCGCAGCGGCGCTCCTGGTGCTCGGAGACCAGCGCGTAGGTGCGGTCCAGCCAAGCCTGCACCCGGGGCTTGGACGCCTCCAGCAGTGCGCTGCCGTGCGGGGATTCGAGCGCCAGGTGCAGCGTCGCGCCGTGGCACGGGCAGTACGCCGGCCACAGTTTGACGTCGCCCTGGCCGCTCAGCGCGCGCAGCCCGTCGCGCAGCAGTTCGCGTGAGAACACCCAGTCGGCCTCGTCGGGCCGCCCCAGGTGGAAGGTCAGCAGGACCTCGTACGGGCGCGCGGCGACGAACCGGAACCGGGTGCGCACCTCGCCGACCACCTCCTCGCCCAGCGAGATCCGCAGGATCAGCACCTCCTCCACCGCCGCCGGAGCGGCGGTGGAGCCGTCCCCATCGCCGCCCGTGGGGGTGGCGGCGAGGGGTGCACTTGAGGCTGCGGACAGCGGGTCGGGCGGCATGACGGTCTCTCCGGGACGGCGTGGGATGACCTCAGCCTGCGTCACGCCCGGCGCACCGGGCAAGGGTTGCAAGGGGGTTGCAATAACCCCCGTCCGGGGCGGCCGCTCCTTACCCGCCCTTGTCAGACGGACCGTCAACTTCCGTGTGTCGAAAGGGCGTCCACGAAATGGACGGGGGCCGACCGGGAGGTGATCACCCACTGGTACGCTCTGCCCTCTCCCCGGGCGGGCCCGCGCGGAACCGGCCCGCGACGGCCGGAGCCGGACCCGGCGGCGACGCGTGGGAGAATACGGCGACGCGACGGCGGCTTCGGGGAGGGAGGGGTCCGGTGGCTGTGCGCGAGGACACCGCGCGGGACGTGCACCACGAGCCCGCACGGCAGGGTCGGCACGGGCGGCCGCGCCCGTTCGGCGGCCTGTTCCGGCTGCCCACCCTGCGCCTGTCCGGTGCCGCGATGGCGATGTCCACCGTGGTCGGCATCAGCATCGCCACCACCCTGCTGCTCAACGAACAGCAGGGGATCGGCCGCCGGGCCGGCGTCGCCCGGGTCGGCTCCACCCCGCCGCCCACGCCGGGCGCCACCGACCAGGCCGAGGCGGCCTCGGAGCAGACCCCGACCGACGGCCTGTCGTCCGCCCCCGCCGCCGGCCGCCCCGCCGCGGGCCAC
>NZ_JBIVVI010001163.1:0-2825 GCF_044757675.1 Kitasatospora sp. NPDC091257 | reverse complement strand
GGTGCCGTTCGCACTCGCCGAGGGGGACGGCGAGGCGGCCGAGGCCGCCGGGGCACCCAGGGCGCTCAGGGCCAGGGCGGGCAGCAGGGCGAGGGCGGCGAGGGCGCCGCGAATCGTCGTACGCATGGTCAGTTCTCCCGCCAGACGGCGATCCGCCAGCGCGCGATCCAGCCGAAGACCAGACCGAAGGCCAGGCCGGCCAGGGTGAGGGTGAGCAGCAGGATCCAGCCGCGGCCGAGGCCCATCGCGGCGCCCTCCGGGGCGGGCGAGGCGGAGGCCAGGTCGACGGTCAGCTCCAGCGGCATGCCGGGGTCGGCCAGGACGCCGTTCTGCGGGGCCAGCGCGTTGCTGACGACCAGGCAGACGGTGGTCTCCGGCTTCTCCTTGGAGCCCTTCGAGGCGGTGGGGCTCGCGGTGACGTAGCCCTTGGAGTCGTCGGTGGACCAGCGCAGGCCGGTGGAGACCACGTCGGTGCGGCCGCTGCCGGCGTCGGTGCCGCGGACCAGCTCCTGGCCGGTCGCGCTGGTGGCCTGGAGCAGCACCCCGTAGTCCCGGGCGACCGGGCGGTCGAGGGCGACGCTGACCGAGGCGCGCAGTTCCTGGCCGGACTTGACCGGGACCTTGTAGACGCGGTGCTCGGAGAACTTCTCGCGGTCGGTGTAGACGCCCGGGGCGAGCACGGGCGCGCTCTCGCACTTGTCGGTGCCGGCGGTCTTGACCGGGGCCACCGTGTAGGTGTCGTTGGAGCGGTCGACCAGCTGCTTCACCTTGTCGGTGAGCTGCTCCTGGGTGCGGACGTCGGTGTAGGTGCCGCCGGTCGCGTTGGCGATGCAGAGCAGCTGCTGGCGGGTCTTGTCGTCGTGGGCCAGGCCCAGGGTGTCGACCACCAGGTGGATGCCCTGGGAGGCGAGCTCGCGGGCGACGTCGCACGGGTCGGGCGGGGTGCAGGTGTCCTCGCCGTCGGTGATCAGCACCACGCGGCGGGTGGTCTCGCCCTTGCCGAGGTCCTGGGCGGCGCCGCGCAGGGCCAGACCGATCGGGGTCCAGCCGGTGGGCCGCAGGGTGGCGACGGCGGTCTTGGCCTCGACCTTGTTGGTCCTGCCGACCGGGAAGAGCTGCCTGGTGTCCAGGCAGCCCTGGGCCTTGTCGTTGCCGGGGTAGTTCGCGCCCAGGGTGCGGATGCCGAACTCGGTCTCCGAGGGCAGTGCGTCGATCACCTCGTTCAGCGACTGCTGGGCCACCGAGATGCGGCTCTTGCCCTGGATGTCCGTGGCGGTCATGGAGCCGCTGACGTCCAGGACGAGGTCGACCCGGGGGGCCTCCTTGGATGCGGGGGCGGCCCCGGCTGATGGTTCGTCGGCGTGGGCGGGCAGGCCGAGGAGCAGCGAGGCGCCCGTTATCGCCAGGGCCGCCAGCAGGCTGCCGAGCCTGGTCTGTGGTCGTCGTCCGGTAGTCACCCGGCCGATCCTAGGGATCATCAGTTCATCGTGGCGAAACGAGTCCGGATCGTGCCTCAACCAGCTCCGGCGCGAACTCCGGCGCATCGGTGCGCAATTCGCTGACGCCGGGCTTACGCGTCGTGGATAGCCTTCCGTACGCATCGGACGGCGGAGGGGGCGCGATGGAGCTGGCGGCGGTCGGCAAGCGGTACGGGCGGCGGGGGCGGTGGATCCTGCGCGGGGTGGACCTGGCGGTCGGGCCGGGGGAGTTGGTGCGGATCGCCGGGCGCAACGGGAGCGGCAAGTCGACGCTGCTGCGGCTGGTCGCCGGGATCGAGCGGCCGAGCACGGGGCGGGTGGTGCGGCCCGGCCCGGCGGCGTACGTGCCCGAGCGCTTCCCGCCGGCGCTGCCCTTCGACGCCTCCTCCTACCTGCTGAGGGTGGGCCGGGTGCACGGGCTGTCGGCGGAGCGGGCGCGGCGGCGGGCGGGGGAGTGGCTGGACCGGTTCGGCGTCGCGGACCGGGCGGGCACGCCGCTGAGCCGGCTGTCGAAGGGCACCTGCCAGAAGGTCGCGGTCGCCCAGGCGCTGCTCCCCGAGGCACGGGTGCTGCTGCTGGACGAGGCCTGGACCGGGCTGGACCCGCAGGCGCGGGCGGTGCTGGACGAGGCGGCCGCCGAGCGGGCGGCGGCGGGCGGCACGGTGCTGTTCGTCGACCACGACCCGGCCCGGCTGGCCGGGCTGACCAGCGCCGCCTACGGGGTCGGCACGGACGGCGTGCTGCGGCCCGTCGAGGACGGTCCCCAGGAGCCGCCGCGGGACGGGCCGGTGATGGAGGTCGAGGTGGACGTCCCGGACGGCGCCCCGCTTCCTCCGCTGCTGCCGGGGGCGCCGGAGGTCACCGCGCTGGCCGGGACGGCGGTGCGGCTGGCGGTGCCGGCCGCGCACTCGGACGCGCTGCTGCGCCGGCTGCTGCTGGGCCGCCCGGCCGTGCGGGTGCTGGCGGTGCGGCGACGCGAGGAGGGGCAGCGGTGACGGCGCGGATCGGGGCGCTGACCCGCTACCACCTGGAGCTGCTGCTGCGCTCGCACGCCTGGTTGCCGCCGTTCCTGGCGTACGCGCTGCTGCTGGTGGTCGGGGTGGCGGCGGGCGATCCGCTGCTGGGCGGCCTCGGCTTCGGCGCGGGGGTGCTGCTGCCGGTGAGCGCCTGGTACGTGCGCAGCGTGCTGAGCGCGGAGCCGCCGGCCTCGCGGGCCTGCCTGGTGGCGGCGGCGGGCCCGGTCCGGGTCCAGCTGGGGGCGCTGCTGGCGGCGCTGACGGTGTCGCTGGTGCTGGCGGCCGGCCAGGTGGCGGCGGTCTGGTGGACCAGTGGGCCGGTGGCCGACCC
>NZ_JBIVVI010001162.1:0-2827 GCF_044757675.1 Kitasatospora sp. NPDC091257 | reverse complement strand
GTGGTCGACATCCTCTCCCCGCCGGACATCCACCTCGGCCCGCTGCTGATCGTCGCCCCCGCCCTCACCGCCTCCTTCGCCGGCCCCCGGGCCACGTCACGGCAGGCAGGACGCAGGACCAGGAACGAAGGTAAGACCCATGACGACACTGCTGGACGGCTACCGCGAGCACATCGTCGCCGCGCACAAGCAACCGCTGTTCCTGCTGCTGGTCGGATTCATCACCTCTTTCGTCTTCATCCGGTTCAGCGTCCGGATGATCCGCGCCCAGGTGCGCTGGTGGCCGGGCAACGTGACCCCGGGCGGCCTGCACATCCACCACATGGTGTTCGGCCTGGGCTTCCTGCTGCTCGGCGGCATCGGGGTGTTCGCCACCTACGGCGGGCACCCGTGGATCGACGTGTTCGGCCTGGCCTTCGGCATCGGCTGCGGTCTGGTGCTGGACGAGTTCGCGCTGATCCTGCACCTGGACGACGTGTACTGGAGCGAACAGGGCCGCAAATCGGTGGACGCGGTGATCTTCGGCATCCTGTTCACCTCCCTGCTGCTGGTCGGGTACGTGCCGCTCGGCGTGGTGCCCGGCGAGGAGACCAGGTGGGGCCTGATCACGATCATCTCGGTGAACTCGCTGGCCTCGGTGATCACCCTGCTCAAGGGCAAGGTGTGGACCGGCCTGCTCGGGATCATGGTCCCCGGCCTGTCCTGGATCGGGGCGATCCGGCTGGCCCGCCCGAGCAGCCCGTGGGCCCGCTGGCGGTACGCCGCGCGCCCCCGCCGCCGGGCGCGTGCGCTGCGGCGTGAGCTCCTGCTGCACCGGCGCGCGGACCGGGCCCGCACCTGGCTTTTCGACCTGATCGCCGGCGCCCCCGACAAGGTGCCCGCCAACCACCCGGCGGCGCACCGGGTGGCCGAGCGGATGGCCGCCCGGGCCAGCGCCCACCTCGACGCGCACGCCGCCCGGGCGCTGGCCCGCCGTCAGGCCCGGCTGGCCGACCGCCGTTCGGCGGCCGCCGCCGGGACGGCCCGGGGCGCGGCGGACCCGGCGCTCGGGTCGGCCGAGGCCGGTCCGGACCGCTCCCGCCTGGCGCAGCAGCGCCGTCGTACCGTCCGGGCCGGGCGCAGCCGGGTCTTCGCGGTGGGGCCGACCGGGCTGGAGAGCCGACCGGAGCGGCACCACCGGCTGCGCACCCACACCCGTCGGATCGGCCGGTAGCGCGGCCCTGCGCGTGGGTCCCGGTCCGTTCCCCGTCCGTTTCCCCGTCCGCTTTCCTGCCCGCGCCGCTGTCCGGCCGGAGCCGAGGCTTGGTCAGATCATCCGATGGTCACCCGACCGGCGGAGCACTTTTCGGGTGTGAAGGCCGCCGGAATTGAGAACATGGGCGTCATATGACCGTTCTGTCACGTGATGGGATGATTCATCGGATCCCCGCCGACCCCCGGGCCACCGACCGCCCGTACGCCGCGCGCCGTCCGACGCCGTCCCCTCCGGACCCGTCAGAAGGGATGTCGCGTGGCGCGCAGGATCCTGCCGACCCTCCTGTTGTCCCTCACCACCCTGCTCGGGCTGCTCCCCGCCGCCCAGGCCGCCCCGGCCGACCCCGAACCGACGGCCGGCCGGGCCGTGGGCGAGGACCCGTACCCGACCACCGAGGAGATCGACCGGGCCCGGGCCGAGGCCGAGGGCAAGGCCTCCTCGGCCGCCGCCCTGGAGGCCGCGCTCACCGCCGCCCGCACCGAGCTGGACCGGGCCGGGCGTACCGCCGAACAGGTCGTCGAGGCCTACAACGGCGCCCGGCTCGCCTTCACCCGGGCCCGCGCCGAGGAGGTCGCCGCCGCGCAGCGCGCCGCCGCCGCCGAGGCCGAGCGGGCGGCCGCCGCCGAGGACGCGGCCCGGCTCGCGGCCGAGACGTACCGGCAGGGCGCGGGTGCCGAACTGTCCGCCCTCAACGCCCTGCTCGGCGCCCACGGCGCGCGCGACGCGGGCGACCGCGCCGCCGCGGTCGGCCAGGTCAGCGAGCGCACCCGGCAGATCCTGGACGCCGCCACCTCCACCGCGGCCGCCGCCCGCGGCGCCTCCGCCGCCGCCCGGGCCGCCACCGAGGCCGCCGGGAAGGCCGCCGCCGAGGTCGGCGCGGCCAAGGTCAGGGCGGAGCAGCGGCTGGCCGCCCAGCAGGACGAGGTGGCCGCCGCCGGGCGGCGCCGCGAGCACATGCTGGCCGAGCTGGCCGCCGCCCGGAACACCACCGTCGAGCTGGAGCTCCGGCGCCGCGAGGCCCTGGAGGAGATCGCCGCCCGCGAGGCCGAGGCCGCCGCCCGCGCCGCCGCCGAGCAGGCCGCCCGGGAGGCCGAGGCCGCGGCGGCGGCCGCCGCTGCCACCAGGGCCCACCCCGCACCGCCCCTCGCCCGCCCGTGGTCCGCCGAGGGCGCGGCCGCCGCCATCGCCTTCGCCAAGTCCAAGATCGGCCTGCCCTACGTCTGGGGCGGCGAGGGCCCGGGCGGCTACGACTGCTCCGGGCTGACGATGATGGCCTGGCGCGAGGGCGGCCGGCAGCTCAACCACTTCGCCGCCGACCAGTACGCCCAGAGCACCCCGATCGGCTACCGCCAGCTGCGCCCCGGCGACCTGGTCTTCTGGACCGACACCGGGCGTGCCGCCGACATCCACCACGTCGGGCTCTACATCGGCGACGACCAGATGATCGAGGCCCCGCGGGTCGGCATGCCGGTCAAGCAGGCCAGCCTCTGGATCATGGGGACCCCGGACTTCTACGCCCGCCCCTGACGCCCGGGCCGGCGGGTGCCGGTCAGCACCTCGACGGGTGCGACC
>NZ_JBIVVI010001161.1:0-2837 GCF_044757675.1 Kitasatospora sp. NPDC091257 | reverse complement strand
CCCCCGAACCGGCCCCCGCCCCCGAGGCCGAGGACCGCAGCGCCCGCGACCTCCAGCCGGAACAGCCGGTCGAGCAGGAGATCGGCCCCGAACCCACCGCGAACCCGGCCGCCCCGGCGCCGGCCGCCGCCGAGCCCGCCCCGGTGGAACCGCGCCGGCCCGACACCCCCGCCGAGGAGGCGCGCGAGGCCGAACCGGCCCCCGAACCGGCCGGCTCGCCCGAGCCGGGCGGCGCGGAGCGCACGGCCGCGCCCACCGCGGCAGGGCCGGTCGGCGGGGACGGCCCGGGCGGTGACGGCGCCGGTCCGGACACCGGCGGGCCCGAAGCGGCACCCGGCGCGGACTCCCCCGGGACCGCCGCCGAGACCGCCCCCGGTCCGGCGGCCGAGCAGGCCGAGGCGCCCGCCGGACTCGCCGGCCAGCCCGCCCCGGACGCCTCCCTGGAGTCCGGCGGCGGCGCCTGCGCGGGCCCGCAGCAGCCCACCACCGAGGCGGAACCGGACGGTGCCGGACCCGGTGGCTGCGCAGCGGGGGGCGGCGCGGCGGGCGCCCCGGCCCAGCAGGAGCAGAAGCCCGCCCCGCCCGACGTCTCCGGCCAGGACCCGCAGAGCGCGCTCGCCACCGCCGCGAGCCTGCCGCCCGATCGGATGGCCACCACCCTGGACGGCGTGGACGGTTCGGTGGACCGTACGGTCGGCGAGCAGCAGGCCCGGCTGCAGGCCGCCCCGCCGACCGTCCAGCGCCCGTCCGGAGCCCCGCGGACCCAGTCCGGCACGCCCGAGGCCGCGCCGCCCGCCGAGGCGGTGACGGAGCGGCTGGAGCGGGTCGGCCCGCCGGGCGCGGACGGCGAGCAGCAGCGGGCCGAGGAGAAGAAGGTCGAGGGCCGCAACCCCGGCGACCGGGCCGCCCCGCCGCACGTCGCCGACGACCCGGGCAACCAGGTCTCGCCGCAGGAGGTCCAGCAGGCCCAGGTCGCGGTCGACGGCGTGCCCTCGTCCGACCCGGCGCTGAACACCACCGTCGGCCCGGCGCCCAAGGTCGAGCTGACCGGGGAGAGCGACCCGGCGCGCACCGACCGGCAGACCACGAAGCTCAAGGAGAGCTCGACCAGGATCCTCGGCGTCGGCCGGGAGGACGCCGCCAAGCCGATGGGCGAGGACCGGATCTACCCGGACGTGCCGAAGGAGACCCTCACCGCCTCCGTCCCCGGGGGCGGCCACAGGCGCGGCGGCGCCGGTGCGCGCGGCGCGACCGACACCAAGCCGGGCATCGGCATCGTCACCCAGCAGGAACGCGGCCCGCAGATCCAGGCCGCGGTCGGCCAGGGGCAGGGTCAACTGGGCTCCGCCCGGGCCGAGCAGAAGCAGGGCGAGGCCGAGGCACGGCGGCAGAACCAGGCCGAGACCGACCAGGCGGTGGCCGACAACGCCGAGGCCCAGGCCGGCGAGCGGGGCGAGGCCGCGGAGAGGGTCCGGGCCGAGCGCGAGCAGTGGCGCACCGAGCAGGACCGGAAGGTCTCCACCGCGGACCAGGACTCCGCCGCGGAGCACCAGGACAAGACCGAACAGATCGGCAGGAAGCGCACCGAGGCCGACAAGGACGTCCAGGACCGTCAGCAGCAGGACAACCAGAAGATCCAGGACAAGCGGAAGGAGGCCGAGGAGAAGGCCCAGAAGGAGAAGGACCGCAAGAAGGAGGAGTCCGAGGGCTGGTGGGGCTGGGTCAAGTCCAAGGTCAAGGCGGCCTTCGACGCGCTGGTCGAGGCGGTCACCAAGGTCTTCGACTTCTTCCGCGGCCTGATCAACGACATCATCGACGGCTTCCGGAAGTTCGCGAACTGGGCGATCGACCAGGCGCGGAAGTTCGCCGTCGACCTGATCAACAAGCTCGCGGACGCGCTGATCAAGATCTGCGACGTGCTGCTGGCGGCCTTCCCCGAACTGCGGGACAGGTTCCGCAAGAAGATCGAGGAGTGGCGCGACAAGGCCGTCGCCAAGGTCAACGAGTGGGCGGACAGGCTCAAGAACGCCGTCAACAAGCTGCTCGACCTGCTGGCGGCCGGGCTGAACGCGCTGCTCAACGCGCTGGAGGCGGGACTCAAGGCCGCGATCGAGGCGGTCCGCAAGACCGTCATGGACGCCATCGACTTCGTGCAGAAGGCGATCGCGGTCTTCGGCGAGTTCGCGGTCCTGATCGGCGACATCGCCTCCGACCCGGGCGGCTGGCTGAAGAAGCTCGGCAGCGCCGCGATCGACGGCATCCAGCACTACCTGTGGGGTGCGATCAAGAGCGCGGTCAAGCAGTGGTTCAACGAGAAGGTCGAGTCGGTGGTCGGCCTGACCTCCACCATCGTCAACGTGCTGGTCAAGGGCTGCATCTCGATGGCCCAGATCGGGCGGATGGCCTGGCAGGCGATCGTCGCCTCGCTGCCCGGGATGATCGTCTCGATCGTGATCGAGAAGCTGGTGTCGCTGATCGTGCCGGCGGCGGGCGCGATCATGGCGATCATCCAGGGGCTGGTGGCGGCGTGGAACACCATCAGCAAGATCGTCGCCGCGATCGGGAAGTTCGTCACCTTTCTCAAAGCGGTCAAG
The DNA here is from genome assembly GCF_044757675.1 of Kitasatospora sp. NPDC091257. NCBI lineage: Bacteria > Bacillati > Actinomycetota > Actinomycetes > Kitasatosporales > Streptomycetaceae > Kitasatospora > Kitasatospora sp. NPDC091257. The sequence goes on along the minus strand of NZ_JBIVVI010001161.1, from coordinate 243 downwards.
TCCGGTTCGGCCGCCTGCCTGTTCGCCGACGCGGTCGCGGCGGGCGTGGTCGCGCTGCTGGACTTCATCTCCAACTTCCTGCTCAGCAAGCTCAAGGGAGCCGGCAAGGCGGTCGGGACCAAACTCAAGGGGATCGCGCAGAAGATCCTCAAGGGCCTGGCGAGGGCCGGCCGGGGCGCCCGCAAGGCGGCCGGCCGGGCCGTCAACAAGGCCCGGGCGGGCCTGCGCCGGGCCACCCGGTCC
>NZ_JBIVVI010001160.1:0-2843 GCF_044757675.1 Kitasatospora sp. NPDC091257 | reverse complement strand
GGCAGCAACACCAAGACCTTCACCGCCGTCGTCGTCCTCCAGCTCGTCGCCGAGGGAAAGATCGGCCTCGACTCTCCCGTCGAGACCTACCTGCCCGGCCTGCTGCGCGGCGACGGCATCGACGGACACGACATCACCGTCCGTCAACTGCTCCAGCACACCAGCGGCCTGCCCGAGTACATGGACGCCCCCGCCCTCTCGGACTTCACCACCGTGCAGTACCGCTACTTCGAGCCCCGCGACCTCCTCGACGGCGCGCTCGCCCAGAAGGCCCGCTTCCCCGCGGGAACCAGCTGGGAGTACAGCAACACCAACTACATCGTCGCCGGACTCCTCGCCCAGAAGGTCACCGGACGGCCGCTCGGCGAGGAGATCACCAAGCGCGTCATCAACCGCATCGGCCTGCGCCACACCTACTTCCCCACCCCCGGCGACACCACCGTCCACGAGGCCCACCCCCACGGCTACTTCCGCAGCACGCCGGACGCTCCCCCGGTCGACTACACCGACATGGACACCTCGATGGCCTGGGCGGCCGGGGCGGTCGTCACCACCAACACCGACCTCAACTCGTTCTTCGCCGCGCTCCTCGGCGGCCGGCTCCTGCCCCCGGCACAGCTCGCCGAGATGCGCACCACCGTCCCCGCCGAACTCCTGGGCCCAGGTGTCCGCTACGGTCTGGGCCTGCAGAGCAGGCCGCTCTCCTGCGGCGGCCTGGCCTGGGGCCACGGCGGCACCTCCCCCGGCTACCGCTCCCGCGGCGGCGTCACCGACGACGGCCGCGCCGCCACCATCACGGTCACCACCGTCCCCGGCGCGGACGGCGCGCAGCACATGGCGGACGCCCTGGACGCGGCCCTCTGCCGCTGACCCACCCCTCGGGCCGGCTCCCGCGCGCGGGGGCCGGGCACCGGACGGCCTCGCGGCTCGGGGAGACTCGGGGCAACCGGCCCGCTCCGCCCGGCTTCAGGCGCGGCGCCACCGCGGCCTCCCCCGTGTGCACCGTGCGCACGGCGGCCGAGAGCTCCTCGGGGGAGCAGTCCTTGGGCAGGAACCCGGACGCGGCGGCGCGCAGGCAGGGCGGCCACCACGTACTCGTTCATGTCGAAGGTGCTCAGCGCGAGAACCCGGCACTCGGGCAGTTCCCGGGTGAGCCGCTCGGTCGCCTGGACCCCGTCGAGCACTGGCATCCGGATGTCCATCACCACGACGTCGGGCCGGTGCCGGTGCGCGAGGTCGACCGCCCGCTGCCCGTCGTCGGCCTCGGCGACCACGTCGAACGCCGGGTCGGGGGACAGGATCAGGGCCAGGCCCCGCCGCACCAGCGGCTGGTCGTCCGCGATCAGTACCCTGATCCGCTCCAGCGTTTCCGTCTTCCGAGCCGCTCCTCACCGTCGACCGGCGCCACCGGCAGGCTGGCCACCACCCGGAAGCCACCACCGTCCACACCGCCTGCCACCAGGCTGCCGCCGTGCAGCGCGACGCGTTCGCGCATTCCGATCAGACCGTACCCGGTGCGGCCCGCCCTCGGTCCGGCCGCACCGCCCGCCCCCGCCAGGGCGCCCACCGGTGTGTCGGCCGACGCGGCGGTGCCGTTGTCGGACACCTCGACGGTGATCCGGTCGACCGGTGGAGCCCGCAGCGGCCGGGGCAGGGCTGGTATCCGCCGCGCTGGGCCGGGCACGTCCGCCTGACCTGTGACGCCGCCGCACGCGCCTTCCGATCCGGGAGCGTGGCGGGCCGGCTCGGCCTAACGGGCTCCCGGCGGGCGGTCGCCGTGCTGCCCGGTGGTGTCGATGGCGTCGCGCAGGGCGGGCAGGTCCGTGATGGCGGCCTGCTCGGCGAAACGGGCCAGAAGCCGGCACAGGACCCGCTCGTCCCGGTCGCGGACAGCTTCGGCGATGGCCACCGCCGGCGACGCCTGGGCATGGGGCTCGGGGGTGCGCACCTGCCGCACTACCTGCGGCCCTTCCACCGCTCGCCTCCCGCTCACTCGTCGTCCTGGCCGCCGGGCGCGGCGTCCTCCGTCCTGGCGCGGCTGCGGCGACCGGCCGCGCCCTGTCCGGGGCGGAGACTACCTCCCCGACCGACACCGCAAAATCTATGCCCGCCGGAGTAGACATTGCCGCGCACCGTGGTTAATGTTTCTCTCGTAGACGAGGTCGAGCGGTATCCGCCAGACACGAACTGGCGGGCAGCAGGAAAGAAGTTCGCAGGTCGGCACGGTTGCAGGGCCCTGAAGCCAGGGATGGTGCAGTAAGGCGACAGGACCGGTGGCCGGGCCGGGCGGCCCGCAGGATCAGGGGCCGCCGCCCAGCAGTACCGCATTTCGGTAAATGCATTACCAGCAGGTGAAGTTGAGTTGCACAGTACCGGCAGTCGCAGTACGCGGTATCCCAGTGAAGGCGCCCAGACTGCGGGCGCGCGTGCTGGGAGTCCGGCAGTGGGGTTCCAAGCCGAACGGTTGAGCAGGACGGGCGACGGGGCTGACTGCCGGAACCGGCGGACCACCAGGACCGCCACAGCAGCACCGGGTAGTTGGCACTACCACGCAGTTCGCAGTACCAGCAGTACCGCAGTTCCGAGCAGTTCGCAGTACCCGGCAGTTGGAAGTACCCGCAGTTCGCAGTAATCGGTCAGTACAGAAGATGAACGGAGGGGACAGAGCGCCATCAGGATCGCCCGGCCCGTGAGGCATCACCCGGGCGGATTCCGAAGACCCCAAGGCAAGGACGGTGGTTTCCGGTCACGCATACGCGATCCCCGCACGCTCCCTCCCCCGGGGGCGAGGCGGACATGAGGAAGTCGGCCACAGGCCGGCAGATGGTGTAAAACCCTTCGGG
>NZ_JBIVVI010001159.1:0-2849 GCF_044757675.1 Kitasatospora sp. NPDC091257 | reverse complement strand
GGCACCCCCGGTGGCCCGGACACCCCGGTGCCCGCGCTGTTCAGCCGCGACCTGGCCGCGCGGCTGGGCGCCGGCGCACCGACGGTGCACCTGTCCACCGCGAGCGAGCTGCGTACCACCGTCGCCGGGATCGTCACCGCGACCCCGGCGCTGCCGGAGCCGGCCCTGCCCTTCGTCGTGGTGCCCAGCGGTCCCGCGGTGGAACGCCTGCCGGAGCTCGGCCGGTGGACCGGGTGGCTGGCCGTGGGCGACGGCCTCGACCCCGGGCGGATCAGGTCGCTCCTCCTGGAACGCGGCCTGGTCGAGCCGACCGGCCTCGCCAGGCTCATCTCGGAGAACGCCGCGGCGGACGGCAAGGGCGACCACGGGCTGCCGCCCGCCTACGCGGTGGGCGGCAGCCGCGAGTACGCCGCGCAGCTCGCCGACGACCCGCTGCAGCAGGCCGCCGGACGGCTGTTCTGGTACGCGGCGCCCGCCAGTGCCGGATTCGCCGTCCTCGCGGTCCTGCTGACGCTGCTGCGCGCCGCGCCCGACCGGACGGCGGTGCTCGCCCGGCTGCGCACCATGGGCCTGCGACCCCGTCAGGGGCTGGCGCTGATCGTCGCCGAGGCACTGCCGCGGACGCTGGCGGCGGCCGTCGGCGGTGCGGTGGTCGCGGCGGTGGCGGCCGTCCTGCTCGGGCCGGCCTTCGACCTCTCCACCCTGATCGGCGCCAAGGCCGGCGACGGCCTGGGCCCGGCGGTGCTGCCGGTGCTGCTGCCCACGGCGGGACTGGCGCTCGTGGCCTGCCTCGGGGTGGTGCTGGAGACGCTGGTCGCGGGACGATGGCAGATCGCCACCGAACTGCGCGCGGGGGAGTCCTGACGGCGGCGGAAGCGGTGCGAGCGGTGCAGGCCGTGCGAGCGGTGCAGGCCGTGCGAGCGGTGCAAGCGGTGGGGCGGTCCGGCCGTGGTGGCCGAACCGCCCCTTCGCCTCCGCCGAACCGGTTCAGCCGGTCGGCTGCCCGGCGCGCGCGATCAGCGCGTTGAGCAGGGCCGCCCCGCGCTCGGCGTCGTCGACGCTGACCGCGAAGTCCGTGCCCTGACGGGTGCGGACCACCAGGCAGACGCCCCCGCGCAGCATCACGGTGGTGCCGAGCCGGTTCATCCGGTAGCCCCAGCCGCCCGCCTGCGCGGCGGTGCGCTGCTCGGCGCGGGCGGATTCGAGCTCGGCGGGGGACCAGTGGCGCACGGGCCGGCCGAACGGGCCGAATCCGACGGTCAGGCCGCCGGCGGTCACCCGCGCCCGCACCGAGGAGCAGGCGAGGCATGCGAGGGAGACGACGGCGAACGGCACCACCAGCGCCCAGTCCAGCTCGGCGACCCCGCTCGCGGCGGCCAGCACCCCCGCCACCGTCACCAGCGCGAACACCGCGGCGGCCAGCTGCAACCACGGGTTGGCGGCCCGGGAGAGCCAGACGAACCGCTCGCCCGCGGGCATCTCCAGCGGATCCGCCCCGGCCGCCGGGAGCCGCTCGGGCCGGCCGCCGAAGCGGCGGCCGGCCAGCAGGGCCAGCAGCCCGGCGAGGCCGGTGGCCAGCAGGATCAGGACCACCTCGACGCCCATCGGTGCGGCGTCCTGCCAGCGGGCGCGGTCGAGGTTGGCGTGCACGATCGAGGTCTGCGCCCCCGTCAGCAGCACCCCGCCGGCCGCCAGCGTGGCCGCCGCCGCCCCGGGCGACCGGTCGGCCCAGTACCGCCGCACGGCCACCGAGGTGAGCACCAGGACCGCCCAGAACGCGGCCGGGAACAGTGCGGCCGCCGTCAGCGACATCGAGCCGTTCGGCTCCCGCCCGCCCCAGTGGGTGGCCAGCGGGTCCGGCAGCCGGTGGCGCGCCACCAGCGGCAGGGCGATCAGCAGTGCCAGCACGCCGACGGACCAGGACGCCGCGGCCCAGAGGGCACCGCGAGCCGCCGGTCGCTCCGCCGCGGTCGCTTCCTTCGTTGTGCCGTCGTCCGTCACGACATCCCCCTGATCATGTCCACGAGATCGTTCCTGCTGTAGCCGAACCGGGCCGCGTCCTCGACCAACTGCCTTACGCGGTCGACCAGTTCGGAGCGGGTGTCGGCGCCGGTCGCGATCGTGATGCCGCGGCCCCGGCGGAACTCCAGCACCCCCTCGTCGCGCAGCGTCCGCAGCCCGCGCAGGACGGTGTTGGTGTTCACCCCCAGCGCCCGGGAGAGCTCCCGGGCCGGGGGCAGTTTGTCCCCGGGGGTGCACTCGCCCTCGGCGACGGCCCGTCTGATCGCGCCGGCGACCTGTTCGTGCAGCGGTCGGGTGTCCCCGATGTCCAGCTTCAGCAACATAGTGCTACTGACGATAGCACCATCCCTGTCTTGTGCCACTGCCACTGCCACTGGCACTGCCACGGGCCTCGGGGCGGTGCTCCCCGCCCGCAGCCACCTCCGCCCGTCGGCTACCCCCGCTCGTCCTCGATCAGGCCGAACTCCGAGGCCCTGCCGTTCCGACAGCACAACGCCCCGGTACGGGCTCGGGGAAGTCCGTACCGGGGCGGATGGGGTGCCAGGGGATCTTCTACCAGTAGATCACTACGTACCCGTTACCACCGTCACCTCCGGTGGGGTTTGGACGGAGGGGGACGTCGCCTTCACTCTGCCAGGCGCGGGACTTCCGCATGGGTTCGGCTGTGTACCGCGCAACAGTGTTACCGGACGGTCCCACCACTGCGAGGCTCTCCGGAACGAGGTTCCCGCCGCTGACGATCTTTTTAAGAGTGTCAAAAAATGACACTAACGACATGGCCCTTACGCCCTACCACCCACTCCACCACCCTGCGTGACCACAGACCC
>NZ_JBIVVI010001158.1:0-2850 GCF_044757675.1 Kitasatospora sp. NPDC091257 | reverse complement strand
AGTGGGGGTGCCTGGTCAGGCCTGGGCGTCCCTGGTGTCCAGGTGGTCGGCGAGATCCGCGATCGTGACGTAGCGGAACAGGTCGACCATGGAGACCCGGATGTCCATGATCTTCTGGATGCTCTGGGCGATCCGGAGTGCGGCCAGCGAGTCCACCCCGAGCGCGAACGAGGTGTCATGCACGTTGAGCTCGGTGAGATCGAGCTCGCGGGCCCAGATCCGGGCGAGCGCGCGCTCGGTGTCGCTGAACTCGCCGCTCTCCTTGCCGAAGAGCTTTGGCTCGCCGTCGGACGGCGTGCCGTCCGACGGCGCGGCGGATTCGCCGGCACTGCCGCGGGCCGCGGCGATGGCCTGCTGGATCGGGACGGCCAGCACCAGCGGCGCGCGACGCAGCAGCTCCGCGAGCTCGCTGGACCCGCCCAGCTTGCGGTAGTTGACCTCGCCGACGATCACCGGGGTGCAGGCCGAGGCGAGGATCTCCTCGAAGCTGCTGAGACCGTCCTCGACCGATACCGACCGGAAGAAGCCCTGGTCCTGCTGGACTCCGTGGTCGAAGGCCATGCCGGTTTCCAGCCAGTCACTCCAGTCGACCGTCACCGTCCACCGGCCGCGCGCGGAGCGCTGCTCGGCGAACTGGTCCAAGTAGCTGTTGGCGGCAGTGTAGTCGCCTTGCCCGGCCGCGCCGAAGATCGCCACCGTGGAACCGAAGTTGACCATGCAATCCGGCGGATCGTCCTGGGTGACGAGGTCCAGCACGGTGGCGCCGAGCACTTTGGGGTTCAGAGTACGACGGAAGGTCTCCGCGTCCTTGCGGAAGAGGAAGCCGTCTCCGGCGACACCGGCCGCGTGGACGACGCAGCCGATCGCGCCGAGATCGGCGCGGATCTTCGCGACGACTCCCTCCATGACCGTCAGGTCGGTGACGTCACCGGAGTAGCTGCGAACTTCGGCGCCGTTCCGTTCCAGTTCACGCAGTGCCTCGATCTGCCCGCGCACCTTGGCGTCGGTGACCTCGTCCCACCGCTCGCGCGGCGGCAGTTCGGTGCGGTTGACCAGGGCTAGCCGCGCACCCGGCCCCGAGCGGCTCAGATGGCGGGCGACCGCGAGTCCGAGTCCGCCCAGACCGCCGGTGATGAGGTACACCCCGCCCGGGCGGACCGGCGCGGACCTCGGCTGCTCCCGCAGGTGCACCGGTGCGAGCTCCGCGACGTACCGGTGCCCGTCGCGCAGCGCGACGGTGGCGGGTGTCCGGGCTCCGAGCAGTTCGGCACAGACGGCCTCGGCGCCGGTGTCGCCGGCGATGTCGAGGCAGAACACGTCGGTGTTCCTGTACTCCTGTCCGATCACTTTCGCCAGGCCGAAGAGCGTCGCGTGGACCGGGGCCGTCTCCGGCTCGGTGCCGGTCACCCGCGCCACCGAGGGGGCGACCACGCTGAACCCGGCCGGGGCCACGCCGCGCTCGGAGAGGCTGCGGGCCAAGTGGAACAGGCTGTGGACGCCGTGGCCGAGCCTGGCCTCCAGGAGCGACAGATCCTGCTGGACGCCGCCGTCGGCAGGGGCCGCGACGTGCACGACCTCGTCCGGGAGCTCCGCACCGAGTGCGTCCAGCAGTCGACCGAAACCCTCCGGGGTGGGCGGCACTTCGTACCGGTCCGGAACTGTCTGCTGCCACCGGTCTGCGAGTACCGCCTCGGCGACGCTGACGCCGCGCGCACGCAGTGCGGCACTCAGCTCGGCGCTGATGCTGCCCTGCTCGCCGATCACCAGGACCCGGGCGGGCGGGGCCTGGCGCTCCTCGGGTGCCGGTGCCGGGACCCATCGGAGGGTGTGATGACGGGTGTGCGGGCGCAGCTGGGCGACTGTGCGCTTGGCGTCGGCGACGCGCTTCACGGTGAAGCCGCGGATCTCGGCAGCGGTGGTCCCCGACTCGTCGCAGATCACCACGTCGACCTTGCGGAACTCGGCGTTGTTCACATAGCCCGGATGCGGTTGGACGAAGCTCAGGCCGCGAGCGGGTAGCGGGCCGTGCAGGAGCAGCGAGTCGTAGCCGACCGGGAGGAAGAAGTCCCTTTCGCCGAGGGCGAGTCGACGGTCATCGGGAGTCTCCAGGACGGCGAAGCCACTGAAGCCGGTGGCCTGATCGAGCAGGGTCGGGTGCAGGAGGTGGTCCTGGCACTCGGCCCGGTACTGCTCGGGCAGGTCGAGTATGCCGAGGGCGGCCCGGATGCCGAGGTGCACGGTCGGGAGGCTGCTCCGCCAGCGATCGCCGAACTCCATCACCTTGTGCTCGGTCTGCCGCCGGGCGATGTCCACGCTCTCCAGTGAGCAGAGCTCACGCAGAGCTGCCGGATCCTGCGGCGGCGCGGGTGCGGTGTGCGGCTTGACACTCACCATGCCCTGGACGTGCACCGTCCAGTGGTCGCTCGCCGGGTCGTGACTGGCGACGGTGAACTCGGCCTGCAGGTCGTCGATTTCCCGGACGGTCGTGTGTGCGGTCCGTGGGGCTCCTTCCTGCACCAGCAACGGGACGAGGAAGGTGACGTCGCAGAGCTCGGTGACCGGCCGGCCGAAGTGCAGGGAGACGGCGGCGCGGGCCATCTCCAGGTAGGTGGTTCCGGGGACGATCGCCTCTCCGAGCAGCTTGTGTTCGGAGAGTACCCAGTGCAGCTCCAGCGAGAACTCGGTGAGGAAGACGGACTGGCCCATCGACCGGAGCAGGACCTGGTCCAGCAACGGGTGCGGGCCGGGCGTGCGCTGGACCGCCGCCTGCGGGATCTGGGGTTCGAGCCAGTAGCGCTTGTGTTGGAAGGGGTAGGTGGGGAGGGGGATGCGGCGGCGTTGTTGGTGGGT
>NZ_JBIVVI010001157.1:0-2851 GCF_044757675.1 Kitasatospora sp. NPDC091257 | reverse complement strand
GTCCGTGCTTGAGGAGATGGCACCGGCGTACCGGCATGCTGGGAGTTCGACTGGTCCGAGTCGAACGGTCGGTATCGATTAGTCTTTACCGACCAATCCGTGTCGACTGGCCGAGGTCGACCGGTTCACGCCGCCCGGTCCGTCTCGACCGCCCGGCCCGTCTCGACCGGTCGGGCCGGACAGCGGCGGAGAGTGTCACGGCGGCGGTCCATTAACCTTGAGGGAGACAATCCCCGGCCGTCCGCCTGCCCAGGCTCCGGCTCCCATGCTTCGAGAGAGGTTCGCCCCGTGGACACTGCCGACCGAGCGCACGCCCCGGTCGTCGTCGCCATCGACGGACCCTCCGGCTCCGGCAAGTCGACCGTCTCGCGGGCGGTCGCCGCCCGGCTGGGCCTGAGCTTCCTGGACACCGGCGCCATGTACCGGGCGATGACCTGGTGGATGCTGGTCAACGAGGTCGATGTCGACGACCCGGAGGCGGTGGCCGTCGCGTGCGGCAAGCCGGTGATCGTCTCGGGCACCGACGCCGACGGCCCCACCATCACGGTGGACGGCCAGGACGTGTCGGGCCCGATCCGCGGCCCCGAGGTGACCGCCAAGGTCAGCGCCGTGTCCGCGGTCCCCGCCGTACGGTCCCGGCTGGTGGAGCTGCAGCGCGGCTGCGCCGAGGTCGCCGAGCGCGGCATCGTCGCCGAGGGCCGGGACATGGGGACCGTGGTGTTCCCGGACGCCACCGTCAAGGTCTTCCTGACCGCCTCCGAGCAGGCCCGGGCCGCGCGCCGGGCGGCCGAGCTGCGCGCCAAGGGCGTGGAGGAGGCGACCATCACCGCGATGGCCGCCGACCTCGCCCGCCGCGACGCCGCCGACTCCTCCCGGAAGACGGCCCCGCTGGCCCAGGCCGCGGACGCGGTCCTGGTCGACACCAGCGACCTCACCCTGGAGCAGGTGATCGACCGGATCGCCGGGCTGGTGGAGGAGCGGGCCGGACTGTCCGCGGTCTGACCGGCGGCCGCCGGTCCGATCATGACCGGTCCGAGCGCACTCGGGCCGACCAACGACCGAAGTGAACCGCGGGCCGTCGAGGTGCCGCGGAGACAACCATCGCGCTGCCCCGAGCGGGGCAGGTACGCACGGCACGCCCCTGGGAAGGGCCGGGCCGGGAAACGGAACAGACGAACATGACCGCAGAGCACGCCGCCACCGGCCACGGTGAGCTGGACGCCGCCGACTACGCCGAGTTCATGGCACTCGCCGCCGAAGAGGGCTTCGACCTCGACGGCTTCGACGCCGTGGACGGTGCCGAGCACGTCCGACTGCCGGTGCTGGCCGTCGTCGGCCGCCCGAATGTCGGCAAGTCGACCCTGGTGAACCGCATCATCGGCCGCCGCGAGGCCGTCGTCGAGGACAAGCCGGGCGTCACCCGCGACCGGGTCACCTACGAGGCCAGCTGGAACGGCCGCCGCTTCAAGGTGGTCGACACCGGCGGCTGGGAGATCGACGTCCTCGGCATCGACGCCATGGTGGCCGCCCAGGCCGAGCTGGGCATCGAGCAGGCCGACGCGGTGCTGTTCGTGGTGGACGCCACCGTCGGCGCCACCGACACCGACGAGGCCCTGATCAAGCTCATCCGCCGGGCGGGCAAGCCGACCGTCCTGTGCGCCAACAAGGTCGACGGCCCCTCCACCGAGGCCGAGGCCGCCTACCTCTGGTCGCTCGGCCTGGGCGAGCCGTTCCCGGTCTCGGCCCTGCACGGCCGCGGCTCCGGCGACCTGCTGGACGCCGTCATGGACGCGCTGCCCGAGGCCCCGCCGCAGACCTTCGGCGACGCCGCCCCCGGCGGCCCGCGCCGCATCGCGCTGATCGGCCGGCCCAACGTCGGCAAGTCCAGCCTGCTGAACAAGGTCGCCGGCGAGGAGCGCGTCGTCGTCAACGAGCTGGCCGGCACCACCCGTGACCCGGTCGACGAGATGATCGAGCTCGGCGGCAAGACCTGGAAGTTCGTGGACACCGCCGGCATCCGCCGCCGGGTCCACCTGACCGCCGGCGCCGACTTCTACGCCTCGCTGCGCACCTCCTCCGCGCTGGAGAAGGCCGAGGTCGCGGTCGTCCTGATCGATGCCAGCGAGACCCTCGCCGAGCAGGACACCCGGATCATCTCGATGGCCGTCGAGGCCGGGCGCGCCGTCGTCATCGCCTACAACAAGTGGGACCAGCTGGACGAGGAGCGCCGCTACTACCTGGAACGCGAGATCGAGCGCGACCTCGTCCAGGTGCAGTGGGCCCCGCGGGTCAACGTCTCGGCCAAGACCGGTCGGCACATGGAGAAGCTCGTCCCGGCGGTCGAGAGCGCGCTGGAGGGCTGGGAGACCCGCGTCCCGACCGCGCGCCTGAACGCCTTCCTCGGCGAGCTGGTCGCCGCCCACCCGCACCCGATCCGCGGCGGCAAGCAGCCGCGCATCCTGTTCGGCACCCAGGCCGGCATCCGTCCGCCGCGCTTCGTGCTGTTCGCCTCGGGCTTCCTGGAGGCCGGTTACCGGCGCTTCATCGAGCGCCGCCTGCGTGAGGAGTTCGGGTTCGTGGGGACGCCGATCTCGATCTCGGTGCGGGTCCGGGAGAAGCGCAAGAAGAAGTAGTAGTAGGTAGAAGGAGTGGTCGGTCCGCCGACCGACGGCCGGAGGGCCTCGCCGCAGTGGTGGCGGGGCCCTCCGGCGTTTTCGGGCGCGGGTCCGGCGGGCGTCAGCGGTGGTCGACCGTGGGACCAGACGGCTCGTTCACCATTTGAAAAAGCACACCTTGTCCGCTACATCCCCAAACGGGACGATGATGATCGAACGTGGATTGGTTGCATAAA
>NZ_JBIVVI010001156.1:0-2852 GCF_044757675.1 Kitasatospora sp. NPDC091257 | reverse complement strand
GGTCCGGAGCGGGGCCGGACCCGCGGCGGGCCGGGGAGCGCGCCGCCCCCGCCCGGGGCGCGGGTGCACCCGGCCCGGACGGGGGCGGCGCCGGTTCATGCGGTGCGATCAGGACTTCGACAGGGTGAAGGAGACCGCGGCGTTGTCACCGCCGCCCCCCTGCCAGGTGCACTTGTACCCGGCCGGGGCGTCGCAGCTGTAGCTGTTGCTGCCCGTGTAGGGGTTGTTCCAGTGCACCTTCACCTTGTTCTGCTCCCCGAGCACGTCGAAGGTCACGTCGCCCTCCGTGCCGGTCATGAAGCCGTCCGACTCGCTCGCCCACTTCGCGGTGATACCGGACTGGACCATGGACGGGGGCATCCCGCCGTCGGACCAGATCCCCCACTGCAGGCTCGCGCCGGAGCGGGTGAGCAGCTTGCCGGAGTTGTTGGTCAGGTTGACGGACGTGCTCCGGGCGGCGGAGAGGAGGCTGGGCGACTCCGCGGCGGCCGGGGACACGGCGGCCAGGGACGCGCGCCCGATGCTGAACGTCACCGAGGTGTTGTCCCCGCTGCCACCGCTCCGGGAGCAGGTGTACCCGTACGGGACGGAGCAGCTGTAGTCGTTGCTGCCCCAGTAGGGGTTGTTCCAGTGCAGCTTGACCTCGCCACCGTCGGCGAGCGTGTAGGTGATGTTCCCCTCGGTCCCGGTCGCGAAGCCGCAGGACTCGCTCTGCCAGCTGGCCGACTTGGTGTTGGGGACGTAGTCGGACGGCAGCATGTCGTTCGTCCAGCAGCCGTGGTCGAGCTTCTCCCACGTCTTGGTCAGGCCGGACCCGCTGTTGTTGGAGAGGGTGACCTTCGTGGAACGGTCCGCGGTGATCCGCGGCACGCTCGCCGACTCGCTCTCGGCGGCCGGGCGCTGCGCCGCGGACGCCTGCGGCCCGGTCTGTCCGGCCGCGGCCTGGGCGGACGGGGCGAGGGCGACCGCTCCGGCCGCCATCAGCAGGGCGGTGAGGGCGCCGGCGGCCGTGCGGCCCAGACCGGTGATGGACGTCGTACGCTGCATGGGTCTACCAACTCTCTTCGAGGCCGGGCGAGCGGACGTGTCTCACGCTCGCCTTGTTTCCATCCGGAGGGCGTCACGGCTCGTGCCGGCGCCGGGGGACTCACTGGATGTAGAGGTCCCACCGGTACGCGCCGTCGACCACGACCTGCTCGATCTTGTCCTTGATGGCGCTTCCGAGGCCGTAGAGCACCCAGTAGGCCGCCTGCGCCGCGACGAACGATTCGTACCGGCCGGCGTAGCGCCAGATCTCGATCGCCTGCGTCGAGGCGCCTTCCTGGACGGCGGGCGTCGCGGCGGCGTGCGCCGGGGCGGGGGAGGCCGCGGCGGCGTAGGCCTGGGCGGTGCCGCCGACGAGAACCGCGGCGGCGAGAGTGGCGCAGAGCGAAGCCACGCGAATTCGCCTGTTCATGACAAATCCCTCCTGATGTTCCACGTGAACGGCCGGTCACCGGTGGCGGATCGGTCCCGCCCCGGCCCGGCCGTGGGGTGCGGTGGTGGTCACAGACTGGCACGCGACCACCACGCTCGGGCATCGTGGAAAACCGCGAACTTGGCACGGAGCGCGCCCCCGGCCTGGGGTGCGGACCGCGCCCCCGGCCTGGGGCGCGGACGGGGCGCGGTCGGTCGGCGCGGGCCGGGGCTTGTCCCGCACGACAGGCCCCGACGGCGGGGCGGAGGGTCAGGCCGCGGTGTCCAGCCGTCGGCGCTGCTCCTCGTCGAGGACGAGGTCCAATGCGGCCAGGCTCTCGTCCAGTTGGGCGACGGAGCCGACGCCGAGCACCGGCACGGTCGGGACGGGGTGGCCGATCAGCCAGGCGAGCACCACCTGGTTGACGGTGGCGCCGGTCTCCTCGGCCACCTCTGCCGGCGCGGCCGGCTGCGCCCGCGCCGCCGGCCACCCGTACTGCTCGGGCAGCGGCCGGTCGGGGCGGCAGTACGAGCCGCCGAGCAGCGGGGAGTAGGCGAGCAGTGTCAGCGACGGCCGGGCCGCGAGGAGGGAGAGCAGGGCCTCGTCGGCGTGCCTCTGGATGCCGAAGTCCGCGCCGGGCCGCGGCCGCAGGTAGCTGTGGCGCTGCTGGACGCACCGCTAGCCGGGCCAACTCCGTTCGGCGGCGAGGTCGTTGGCGACAGCCAGGTCGGCGGCGCGGTGGCTGCTGCAGCCGAGGGCGGTGACCTTGCCGTCGGCGACCAGCCCGGCGAAGGCGCCCATGGTCTCTTCGAGCGGCGTCGCCGGGTCGGTCACGTGCGCGTAGTACAGGTCCAGTCGGTCGGTGCCGAGGCGGCGCAGGCTGCCGTCCGCGGCCTCGCGCAGCGCGCGGGCGGACAGGCCCTCGACGTGTTCGGGGAAGGGCAGCCCGGGCACCGGGCGGGCGCCGGCCTTGGTGGCGAGCACCAGGTCGTCGCGGTGGTGCCGAAGGTCATCGCGCCGAGACAGAGCGCACTGGCGGACCGTCCGTCAGGTCCGAGGCTGCGAGAGCGCATCGGTCTTCCCTCCAGGGGTGTCGTCCAAGGGGTGGCCGGTGGTGACCCGGTCACCGGAATCATGACGCGGCGCGGCCGCCGGGCGGCCGCCGGTCCACCACGACCGGACGGCGGCTGCCCGGCGGTCACCTCGCGGCCGCGCGGGGGTTCACTCGGCGCGGGGGAGGTAGGCCAGGCCGTGGGCGCCCGGGTCGGCGAGCCTGGGGACGGTCAGGCGGGAGACGGGGGTGAGGGTGGCCAGGTCGATGACGTCGACGGTGGAGGAGACGACGCCGGCGACGTAGGCGAGGCCGCCGTCCGGGGAGGAGGTGATGGTGAGGGGG
>NZ_JBIVVI010001155.1:0-2852 GCF_044757675.1 Kitasatospora sp. NPDC091257 | reverse complement strand
CCCGCCACGGCCTGAGCCCGCCACGCCCCGGGCCCGGGCAGGGCCGGGGGAAGGCCCGGGGGGACGGACCGGGCGGGAAGGGAGGCGCGGCGGCGCGGGAACCCCCTACGATGCGGGGCATGGAGACCACGGCGGAACTCGTCCACCTGGAGCGGACGCTGGTCGACTTCGGGGACTTCGGCTTCGAGGGGAACCGGCACGCCTTCCGGTGGGTCGACATCAAGCGCTTCGGGCCGGTCGCCGGGGCGCACGACCGGGACGTGCTGGCCGCGCTGATCGCGCACCCGCAGTTCCGGGACACCTACGACGGGGCCGGGGCCCGGGACTGGCCGCGGCACGGGCAGTGGTGGGTGGAGCGGATCACGCCCGACAGCTACGCGCCCGTGCCGGCGCAGGCGGCGGTCGACCTCGTCGAGGCCTGGACGCTGCAGCACGGCCCGGTGCCGCCGGCGCTGCTCGCGCGGCTGGAGCGGGAGGTCCACGCCCCCGCCCGCCGGGCCCACGCCCGCTACCTGCTCGTGCACCCTCCCGAGGACGCCCGCCACGACTACGGCCCCGTCCACACCGACTTCCACGAGCTCGTCCTCGTCGACCGCGCCGCGGACACCGTCACCCTCCTGGTCGCCGCCGACGACTGACCGCCCCGGACGGCCCCCGCGCCCCGCGCCCGGCGCCCGGCCCCCGGCGCCCGGCCCCCCGCCCCCGGCGCCCGGAAAGGCGCTCGCCCCGCGGCGTCCGCGGGGGATCCGCGGGCGCGACGGGGCGAGGGGCGCCGGTCCGTCACCGCGAGGGCGCGGCCAACGGCCCGGCAGGCCGGGTCAGTTGAGGACCAGGATGTCGGTGCGCATCGTCAGCGGACTGTTCCAGCCGATACTGATCTTGAAGGTCACCACCCCGTTGCCGGGGGCGATGCTCGACACCTGGAAGGGCGCGGCACCGACGAACCGGTTCCCGTTGGAATCGGTCTCGGAGGCCGTGATGACCACCGTCGAGTCGATCCCGATCACGTTCCACGGGATCTGCAGGTTGAACGTCCCGTTGCCCGGGCCCCACATCACCCAGCCCCGCCACACGGCACCGACGTTGCCGCCGACGTCCGCGAGGTGCTGCTCCCCGCCGGCGGACTGCAGGCCGCCCGTGATCTGCGGGACCTGGGAGGCGGTGGGTTCGCTTGCGGCCATGGCGGCTCTCCTCGCGCCGGGAGAGCCCCCCACGAGCCCTCCGGATACCCAGAGTGTCCGCTGTCGCACACAGCGTCACAATCACTCGTGGGGGTGAATCACCGGCGCGCCGCCGCACCACCCGCGCCGCCGAGGCCCGAGGTCGCACGCCACCCGGCGCGCACCCGCCCCGCCCGCCGGCCCCGGCCTCCGGTCCGCCCTGCCGCCGTTCCGGCCCGCCCCGCCCCGCCGTCCGGCCCGGGGAGGCCCGCCTTGACACCTCAAGGTCGTATCCAGAATATTAGATGCGTCCGGCGAGGGGCCGGGCGACGGGAAGGAGGGCGTGCGGTGGAGCTGGACCCGCTGGCCGTGCACAAGGCGCTCGCCAACCCGGCGCGCGCGGACTTCCTGCGCTGGCTCAAGACGCCCGAGCGCTACTTCGACGAGCCGTACTACCGCGAGCGCGGCGTCGGCTTCCACATCGGCGTGTGCGTCACCGACATCCAGGAACGCTCGGGGCTGGCCCAGTCGGTGGTCTCCGGCTACCTCCAGATCCTGCGCGAGGCCGGACTGCTGGTGTCCGAGCGCGTCGGCAAGTGGACCTTCTACCGGCGCAACGAGGAGACCATCGCCGCCTTCGCCGCCTACGTGCGCGACGAACTCTGACACCCACGCACAACACCCACGCACCCACGCGTACGTGCGCGCACATGCCCGCGCACGCGCGCGGACGTGCGCACCGCACTCCCCTCCGTGCGGGGGCGCCCGGCCGGCGCCCCCCCTTTTCTTCGGCCCTTACGCATCCAACTATCTAGATTTGTGTATCCATTGGAGGCTGTCGTGCACCGCACCGCTCCCGCCCGAAACGCCCTGGCCGTCCCGGTCCTGGCCCTGGGCGTGTTCGGCATCATCACCACCGAGATGGGCGTCGTCGGCGTCCTGCCCGCCCTGGCCGAACGCCTGCACGTGGCCCCCGCCACCGCCGGATGGCTCGTCGGCGCCTTCGCCCTCACCGTCGCCGCCACCGGCCCCGCCGGCGTCCTGCTCGCCTCGCGCCTGCGCCGAAAGACCGTGCTGGCCACGGCACTTGCCGTCTTCGCCGGCTCCAACGCGCTCTACGCGCTCAGCGACTCCTTCCCCCTCGTCCTCGCCCTGCGGATCCTGCCCGCCCTGTTCCACCCCGTCTTCTTCGCCCTCGCCCTCACCGCCGCCACCCGCCTGGCCGCGCCCGGAAAAGCCGCACGCGCCGCCACCACCGTCTTCGCCGGCGTCAGCGCCGGCTTCGCGTTCGGCGTCCCCCTCACCTCCTACCTCGCCGACCACCTCTCCCTGCCCGCCGCGTTCTGGAGCGCCGCCGCCCTCAACCTGATCGCCTGCGCCGGCGTCCTCGCCTTCTTCCCCGACCTGCCCGACACCCAACGCCCCACCTACGCCGGCCAGCTGCGCATCCTGCGCCGGGGCCGGCTGTGGCTGGCCGTCGCCGCCGTCACCCTGGTGTTCGCCGCGATGTTCAGCGGCTACGGCTACATCGCCGAATACCTCCAGAACGTCACCGGCCTCGACACCTCCCTCACCGGCCCCGCCCTGATGGCCTTCGGCGTCGTCATGACCGCCGGCAACCTCGCCTTCGGCCGCCTGCTGGAACGCGCCCCCCTGCGCACCGTCACCGCCTACCCGATCCTCTACCTCGCC
>NZ_JBIVVI010001154.1:0-2863 GCF_044757675.1 Kitasatospora sp. NPDC091257 | reverse complement strand
CCCCGAAGGGGTGGCCGCGAAAACGGAGATCGTCGAGCAGGCCAGGCAGCAAGTCGCCCAGCTCCAGCCCGCCCCCGGCAGCAGTACTGCCCCGCCCGGGCCGGAGACCTTCACCACGCCCGTGTGGGACGCGGCCCTGCCCCGACGCGAAGAAGCCCACCAGGGCAGCGGAGACGAAACGGCATGACCGACCACCCGACCCCTGAACAGCTCGACCACCTGCTCGGCACCGCCGACCGCCGCCGACTCACCCCCGCCGAAGCCACCCTGCTCAGGACCGGCGTCCAGCACCTGCAGAAGTCGGCCGCCTGGGCCTGCACCAGGCCCGCCACCGACGACACCCCGGACCCGACGAAGTGAACGGAGCCCCCTCGACCATGGCGCACACTGCCGAGCCCATCACCGTGGACGCCGAGCCGTACATCGCCCGGCTACGCACCCAGATGGCCGAGGCCTGGGGCCAGGCCCAGGCACAACTGGCCCTCGCCCGCGAAGAGATCGCCGTACGCACCGAGCGGGAAGCCGACCTGGCCCGTCGGATCGCCGAACTCGAATCCACCGTCGCCGAACTGCGATCCGCCGCCTCGACGCGACCGTAGACACCGCCGCGCTCTACCGTCCCCCGCTGTGACCCGGGACCCGGACGACCAGCAACCTCCCGGCCGACACCGACGGAGGACCAGATGGAGCGAGATCACCGGATGGAAGACGATCCGGGACCTGGTCCTCTTCCTGATCGGGGCGATCATGATCGTGAGGGAGGCTTGGACCCCGCCGGTCGACCCGAGCGTGATCATCACGGGCCTGACCCTCGCGGGACTGCCAGCCGCGCTGTCAAGGGACGAACGGCCGCCCCGCGAGTAGCCCCGCGCACCGGCCTCCTGCTGGCCCGGTACCGGTTCACCGCCGGCTACCTGGCTGCCGCCGGCGCCGCGATCGCCGCCACCTGGCCGCTGTGAACCACCCGCCTCGCCCCACAGACCACCGGAGAGGACCGTGAACATCCTCAACGACACCGAGGCGTGGGGCCTGCTGCTCGGCGCCCTCACCCCCTGGGCGACCTCGCTCATCCAGCAGCCTCACTGGAGCAAGGGGGTACGGACCCTCATCGGCACCGTGGCGTCCGCCGCCGTCGGCGTCGTCACCGTCCTCGCCCGCGGGGACATCGCCCACGCGCAGACCGCCCTGACCACTGTCGCCCTCACCGTCGAGGCGTCCAAGGCATTCTACGACGGGCTGTGGCAGTACGCCGGTGCCGGAGCGCTGGAGCGTGCGACGGCCCCGGACCGCCGGTCCGGGTGGTAGCCGGCCCTGTGTCTGAGGCCGGCGCTACCCTAGAGTGATGATGTGGCCGCCGGGCCGACCGACCGCGTGCTCTGGCAACAAGCCCTTCGGGGCTGTCTCCTATCAAGGGGAGCACGCGGACCCGGGCGGATTCGCAACCCGCGGGCCCGGCGGCCACACTTCCTAATCTCCTTGATCCGCACCTGACTTGGCCACGTGGTGGGTGTTCCCACGCAGGCCGGGCTGGCGGGAGGGTGGAGGCAGGCAGCCACACCGGGGCCTGCGAACCCCGGTGCCGCCACGGAGACAAGGAAGGCACCTTCGGTGACAGCACCAACTCAGGAACCACCGCCCAAGGCCGAGCCGGTCACCCCGCTGACGGACAACCGCGCGGAGATGGCCATCGAGACGGCCGACCAGGTCCTGGAGATCACCCAGGAGCAGCGTTTCTGGACGAAGGCCCAGCGGGCGGCCATGGCCACGATCGGCCTCGCCAGCGCCCCCACGCACGACCTCGTCGCGTTCTTCCACATCTGCAAGAGCACCGGCCTGGACCCGTTCCGCCGCGAGATCTACTACATCCAGCGCAAGCGCAAGGTGAACAAGCAGGACGAGCTGTACTACACCGCGCAGACCGGGATCGACGGGTTCCGGCACACCGGGCAGCGCACCGGCCGGTTCATCCGGCGCGTCGGCCCGTTCTGGACCGGACCCGAGGACGATCCGAAGTGGTGGGTCGTGGGCGAGGACGGGATCATCCGTCGCCGCTGGGTGGACGTGTGGCTCCACGACCACCCGCCCGCCGCCGCGATGTGCCGCATCGAGCACCGCAGCATCGCCGGGGACGAGACAGTCACCCAAGCCGTCGCCGTTTTCTCCGAGTTCGCCGTCGGCAAGGACGAGTGGCGCAACGACCCGGTCACGGGCGACGGATACAGGACCGGCAAGCGAGTCCTGACCGGGCAGTGGCCGACGATGGGCGCCCACATGATCGGCAAGGTCGCCGAGGCGCAGGCATGGCGCATCGCGTTCCCGCGTGAGCTGGTGAACATCTACGAGCACGCCGAGATGGAGCAGGCCGACGCCGCTCAGCGCGAAATGGAGCGCGAGGCCGGAGCAGCGCGCCGCCGCGAGGCCCGTGCCCAGGGACAACCCGGTGCGGTCATCCCCGGCACGGTGGTCAACGTATCCACCGCAGACACGGCCGAGGGCACCACCGAACAGGGCGAGCCGGAGAAGGAAGCGGGACCACCGCAGGCGGAACCGATTGACCAGCCGCCCACCGCAGACGAACTGCGCCGCGAGCTGGAGGCCTACGCCTCTGTGATGGGCAGCACCGTCGCCAAGATCACCGCGCGGTGGCGGCAGGCGACTGGGACCGACCTCGAGAAGACGAAGGCCCCGCAGCTCGCAGTCCTGCTCGGCGAGCTGCGCCCCTACGTTGTGTCCGCGCTAGGGTCCGACCCCGAGGCGGCCGAGCACGTCGAGGCCGGTGGCCTGCTGATCCGGCTCAACCCCGACACGGCCGTGTGGAGCAGAGAGGACGCCCGCGAGGGCTAGTCCGCCCCTCCCCGCCCAC
>NZ_JBIVVI010001153.1:0-2869 GCF_044757675.1 Kitasatospora sp. NPDC091257 | reverse complement strand
CCCCGGCGGGGACGTCGACGAGGTCCAGCCGGCCGGCCCGCTCGACCGGGAGCACCGAGTCGTGGAACATCACGGCGCGCGCCTCGTCCATGGCGTACCCGGCCCAGAACTCCCGTTCGGCGCGGGTGGTGAGGTAGCGCGCGCGGGGGAAGGTGGGCACCCAGGCGCCGTCCACCTTCCGGGTGTTCCAGCCGACGTGGTCGGCGTGCAGGTGGGTGAGGACCACCAGGTCGACGGAGTCCGGCGGGAATCCGGCGGCGGCGAGGCGCCGCGGGTAGTCGGTGCGCAGGTCGTGCCAGGCCGGGTTGGCGCGCTGCTTGCCGTCGCCGATGCCGGTGTCGACGAGTACCCGCAGCCCGTCCAGGTCGAAGGCGAAGCTGTGGCTGTCCAGGCGCAGCGTGCCGTCGGCGTCGGCGAAGTCGGGGTGCAGCCAGTCCTGGCCGGCCACCGTCCCGGGGGTGGCGCCGGGCAGCAGCCACCGTCCGGTCGCGGGCGGCAGCGGGATTTCGTCGATGCGGTGGACGGTGACGTCGCCGACCGTCCAGGAGGGGGTAGGGGTACTGGGCACGGGGCCGGCTCCTCCACTGTAAAAGCCATTCGTTTGCGTTAGTGGGACCCTAGAACCTACAGTCGCGTTAACGCAAACCTTTAGCTTTTGGTGCGGGATGCCTCGCCTGCGCGAACCCGCCCCGCCGCCCACGATCAGGAGCGCGCCCATGTCCTCCGCCGAACTCGCCCCGTCCGAGGCCGCCCACCGGGCCGCCCGGGCCGGACTCGACCTGCCGCCCGAGCGCCACGCCGCGGTGGCGGCCACCGCCCAACACATCCAGTCCGTCGTCGCCGTCCTGCGGGAACTGGACTTCGGGGACACCCCGCCCGGCGCCGCCTACCGCGCGGAAGCGGAGCACCTCGACGCGGGGGAGCGGCCCGATGCAGCCGTATGAACTGAGCCTCGCCGCCGCCGCGACACGGATCCGGGAGCGGCGGCTGTCCCCCGTGGAACTGGTCGACTCCGTCCTCGGCCGCATCGACCGGGTGGAGCCGCACCTCGGCGCCTACGCCACCGTCGCCGCCGAACAGGCCCGCGACGCGGCGCGCCGGGCCGAGCAGGAGATCGCCCAGGGCCGGTACCGGGGGCCGCTGCACGGCATCCCGGTCGGACTCAAGGACCTGATCGACGTCGCCGGCACGCCCACCGGTGCCGGCTCCCGGGTCCGGGACGGCCACCGCGCGGCCGCCGACAGCGCGGTCGCCGCCCGGCTGCGGGCCGCCGGCGCGGTCCTGGCCGGCAAGACCCACACCCACGAGTTCGCCTACGGCCTGACCACCCCGCAGACATGCAACGCCTGGGACCGCGACCGGGTCGCCGGAGGATCCAGCGGCGGGTCCGCCGCCGCGGTGGCCGCCGGGGCGGCGACCTTCGCCCTCGGCACCGACACCGGCGGCTCGATCCGGGTGCCCGCCGCGCTGAACGGGGTGGTCGGCCTCAAGCCCACCTACGGACTGGTGCCCCGCCACGGCGTCACCTCGCTGTCCTGGTCGCTCGACCACGTGGGCCCGATCACCCGCACCGTCGAGGACGCGGCCCTGGTCCTGGCCGCCCTCGCCGGGCACGACCCGCGCGACCCCGCCTCGCTGGCCGCCCCCGCCGTCGACTACCGGCCCGAGCGGGAGCCGGACCTGACCGGCGTGCGGGTCGGCGTGCCGAACGCCTACTACGTCGACCACGTCCACGAGGAGGTCGCCGCCGCCGTCCACCGTGCCGTCGAGCAGCTGGAGGCGCTCGGCGCCCGGCCCGTCGAGGTGGAGATCCCGATGGCCCGCTACCTGGTGCCCACCCTGTGGGGCCTGACCGCGCCCGAGGCCGCCGCCTACCACGCGCGCACGCTGCGCACCGTCCCCGAGCTGTACCAGGCCGACGTCCGGGTCCTGCTGGAGGCCGGCGAACTGATCGGCGCGGGCGACTACCTGCGCGCCCAGCGCGCCCGGACGCTGATCCGGGACGCGTGGGCGCGGGTCCTGGCGGAGGTCGACGTGATCGCCGCCCCGACCGTGCCGACCACGGCGGTGCGGGTCGGCCAGGAGGTGGTCGGCTGGCCGGACGGCACCACCGAGAGCGTCTCGGACGCCTACGTCCGGCTCTCCGCCCCGGCCAACGTCACCGGCGTGCCCGCGCTGTCCGTCCCGGCCGGCCACGACGCGGCGGGCCTGCCGATCGGCCTGCAACTGCTCGGGCGGCCGCTCGGCGAACGGACGCTGCTGCGGGTCGGCCACGCCTTCGAGCGGACGCAGCCCGCGCGGGCGCTGGCGCCGGTGGTCCGAGCCGGCCGCGGGCGTGCTGGGCCCGCGCCCGGGGTCCCGGCCCGCCCGGGCCCGCCGTGACGCAAAGGCGCCGCTTTAGGATGGCGGTATGAGTCCTCGGCAGATGGTCCGCCCGGGCGGGCGCAGCGCCCGGGTCCAGGAGGCGGTGCACACCGCGGTGCGCGAGCTGCTCGCGGAGGTGGGCCGCGAGGCGCTCACCGTGCCGATGGTCGCCCAGCGGGCCGGTGTCACCCCGTCCACGGTGTACCGCCGCTGGGGCGACCTGGCCGAGCTGCTGTCCGACGTCGCGGTGGAGCGGCTGCGCCCCGACACCGAGCCGGCGGACCGCGGCGGCCTGCGCGCCGACCTCACCGCCTGGGCCGAGCAGTTCCTCGACGAGATGGCCTCCGTTTCCGGCCGCGCCTACGTCCGCGACGCCCTCCTCGGTGACCCGGACGGCGGCAATGCCGGCCAGTGCTCGGCCTACGCCGCAGACCAGCTCGCCCTGGTCCTCGCCCGCGCCCGTGCGCGCGGCGAGGAGGCCCCCGGGGTCGAGGCCGCCATGGAC
>NZ_JBIVVI010001152.1:0-2876 GCF_044757675.1 Kitasatospora sp. NPDC091257 | reverse complement strand
GGTAGAGGTACTCCTCGGCGGGGAGCGTGGTCCCGTGGGCCCAGGCGTCGAAGAAGCCCTTGAGGTCCTTGCCCGACACCCGCGCGGCCAGTGCCTCGAACTGCGGGAACGAGGCGTTGCCGTAGGCGTGGTCGGCGGTCCAGCGGCGCAGGGTGGCGAAGAACGCGTCGTCGCCGACGGTGCGCCGTAGGGCGTGCAGCATCAGGGAGCCCTTGAAGTACAGGGCGGGGGCGAGCTCCTTGCCCTTCCCGGGGTCGTACAGCTTCGTGGACCAGAACGAGGGGTTGTCCTTGTTCTCGGCGACCACGTGGGGGTAGAAGCCGGTGTCGAGGTCGGCGCCGTTGTGCTCCTCCCACAGCTGGTTGGCGTACTGGGCGAAGCACTCGGCGATGCAGCCGTCGCGCCAGTCGGTGAACGAGACGCTGTTGCCGAACCACTGGTGGGCGCTCTCGTGGACCACCCCTTCGTCGTAGAGGGCCCCGATGTACGTCGGCCGGCTCTGGGTCTCCAGGGCCGCCGCACCGCGTCCGGGATTCTTGGACTCGCCGACCACGATCGCGCCCGCCGAGGAGAACGGGTACGGGCCGAACTTCGAGGCCAGGAAGGCCAGGACGTCCGGTTGCGCGGCCTCCGTGGCCGCGTCGATCGGGACGTCCGGGCTGTACGCCGTGATGACGGGCCTGCCGTCGGGCAGCTGGGCCCGGTGGACGGTGAACCGGTCGATGGCGACCGTGCCGAGGTACGTCGCCATCGGCCGGTCCTCGCGCCAGCGGAACGTCGTCGTGCCGTTGGCGGTGGTGGTGGGCCCCGGCAGGCCGTTGCCGATGGCGGTCCAGCCGTCGGGGACGGTCGCCGTGAGGGCGAAGGTGGCCTTGTCGGACGGGTGGTCGTTCGACGGGTACCACGAGGTCGCGGAGTGCGGTTCGCCCGACACGTTCGCGCCGCCGTTCGTCAGGGTGTGCCAGCCCTCGGCGTCGGGCGTGCCGGCGTACGTCACCCGGACGGCGAACGTGGCGCCCCGGGCGACCCGTTGGGCCGGGACGACGACCAGCTTGTGCTCGCCGGAGCGCGAGAAGGACCGCGCGGGCGTGCCGTTCACGGTGACCGAGGAGACCGTGAACCCCTTCAGGTCCAGGTTGAAGCGGTCCAGCGCCCGGACGGCCCGGGCGGTGACGGTCGTGTCGCCGTCCAGGTGGTCCGTGCGCGCCGGGTCGTAGGCGATCCGGACGTCGTAGTGCCCCACGTCGTAGCCGGAGTCGCCGTCATCGGGGAAGTACGGGTCCCCGAGGCCGGCCGCCGAGGCGGGCAGGGCCGTCAGGGCGACGCCGAGGGCGGTCGCGGTCGCCAGCACGGCGGCGGTCCGGCGGCGGGTGGTCGGTGTTCCGGGCATCTGTGCCTCCTGCGGGGGTGTCGGGTGGTCAGGGCCGGGCGGTGGCGGGGGCGGTGGCGGAGAGCTGCCACACCACGCCGATCAGGGCGTTGGTGCTGGTGGTCTGCGTCGCCGGGTCGACGTTGGCGAGGTTGTCGCAGGCATCGTGGATGCAGTCGGAGATGCCGGTGCTGAAGCCGGAGGACGGGATGCCGGCCTTGCCGAACGACTCGTTGTCCGACCCGCCCACGCCGATGTCGAAGGTGGCGAGCCCCCGGGCGGCGAACCACGACTCGAAGACCTGCCCGGCCGCGCTGTCGGCCTGCTGACCGTCCTTCACCACGAGCCACTGCTGGGTGTTCCGGCTGCCGGTCTGGTCGAAGTTGAGGTACAGGTCGACCGCCTTGCGGTCGGCGTCGGACAGGCCGCGGACGTAGTCGGCCGAACCGACCAGGCCGACCTCCTCGGCTCCCCACCAGGCGAACCGCAGGTGCCGGGCGGGCTTCAGCCGGGCCTTGGCCACCTGGAGGGCGGTGGTCAGCACCGTGGCCGAGCCGGACCCGTTGTCGTTGATCCCCGGGCCCTGCTTGACGCTGTCCAGGTGGGCGCCGGAGAGCAGCACGTGGTTCGGGTCGCCGCCGGGCCAGTCGGCGATCAGGTTGTAGCCGGTCGCGCCGTCGTGCGAGAAGCGGCGCACTTCGGTGCGGAAGCCGGCCCGGTCCAGCGCGTGGCGCACGTACGCCAGCGACTCCGCGTATCCGCGGGTGCCGTGCGCGCGGTTGCCGCCGTTGCGATCGGCGATCCGCTGCAGGGCCCGCAGGTGCGGCATCACGTCCTCCTCCGCGACGGTCGGCGCGGTGGCGGGCCCGGAGGGGACCGCGGTGGCCGCCGTGGCGGCGGAGGGGACCGCGGACAGGACCAGGGCCACGCCGAGGACACCGGCGGCGAGGGACAACGGACGGGAGGACGGCTTCGGGGACGGCTTCGGGGACGGCTTCACGAGGGGCCTCTCGGGAGGGGACCGGGGCACTCGGCCCCGGCGGACCCCGCCACACTCTCCGCCCGGTGTCAGGAAGTTGTCAGGAAGCAGTCGGAAAGCGGTGGTGACGTGGGAGGACACGGTCGGGGAACGGCGATCGGACGGCGCTTTACGATCATCCGTATGTGCGCACACGTGGTGGTTGCCGAGGACGATCCCAAACAGGCCGACCTCATCCGCTTGTACCTGGAACGCGAAGGCCACCGCGTCGACGTCGTCCACGACGGCCGGGCCGCCCTGGAGCGGGCCCGCCTCGGATCGGTGCAACTCCTCGTCCTCGACGTCATGATGCCCGTCCTGGACGGCCTGGACGTGTGCCGCGCCCTGCGCGCCGAGTCCCCCCTGCCGGTGCTGATGCTGACCGCCCGCACCGCCGAGGAGGACCTCCTGCTCGGACTCGACCTCGGCGCCGACGACTACCTCACCAAGCCCTACAGCCCCCGGGAGCTGGTCGCCCGGGTCCGCGCC
>NZ_JBIVVI010001151.1:0-2883 GCF_044757675.1 Kitasatospora sp. NPDC091257 | reverse complement strand
GGGTCGAACAGCGCCCCGTCCCCCTCGTCCCCGCCGGCCCCTTCCTCGTCCTCCTCGTCCTCCTCGTCGTCGTCCTCGTCCACTCCGTCCTGGTAGGCGTCCCAGCGGGCCATAACCGCCGTCAGGCCGACGGCGTCGCTCGCCGGCAGGGCGTCGAAGCGGCGCAGCAGCTCGTCGGCCGCGAGGCCCTGGACCTGGGTGAGGCAGTAGGCCTCGCCCAGGTCGGGGTAGCGGTCCTCGAACCAGGTGTAGTCGGTGGCGTGTGCGGTCATGACGGCGATGCTGTCAGACGCCTCGGACAGCGCTCGCCCGGGGCCGTCAGAGCCAGACCGGTTCGTCCGTCCCCCAGCGCCCCGGCGGGCGCGACCAGTCGGCGGGCGCCCCCTCGTACCCGATCGGCGGCAGGGCGTGGCGCAGCCGCCCGTACGCGGAGTCGGTCTCGACCAGCCACCGGGAGGGGTCGTACGGCTCGGGCGAGGCCCCCTGCGGGGCTTCCGGTTCGATGCCGTGCAGCAGCCAGGATGCCGTGCCGGCGAGGGAGAAGCGCAGGTGGCGGCCGCCGGGGCGGCGGGTGCGCTGGTCGGTGAGGGCGCGCAGGACGGCGGCGGCGATGAGGTAGCCGGTGCCGTGGTCGAGGGCCTGGGCGGGCAGCACGCCGGGACGGCCACCAGGGGCGACCTCGTGCCCGGAGCCGGATGCTGAGTCCGAGTCCGAGGAGGAGTCCGAGTCCGAGTCCGAGTCCGAGGCGGAGGCAGAGGCGCAGGCGGACTCGTGGGCGGCGATGCCGACGCCCGCCTGGACCAGGCTGTCGAAGCCGCGCCGTCCGGCCCAGGGGCCGGTCCAGCCCCAGGCGCAGAGCTGGACGAGGATCAGGTCCGGGCGGCGGGCGAACAGCGCGTCGGGGCCGAGGCCGTGGGCGTCGAGGGCGCCGGGGCGGTAGGCCGTGACGACGACGTCGGCGGTGGTGAGCAGCTCCTCGAAGACCGCACGGTCGGCCGGCACGGCGAGGTCGAGCCGGGTGGAGCGCTTGCCGAAGCCGGTGTCGGCGTGGGCGTCGTCGGCCTCCGGCAGCCGGGGCGAGTCGACGCGCAGGACGTCGGCACCGAGCAGGGCGAGGGTGCGGGTGGCGACCGGCCCGGCGATCACCCGGGTGAGGTCGAGGACCCGGATCCCGGCGGCGGGCCGGTCCACGGGAGCCTCGCCGAGCGGGCGGACCGGCGCGGTCCTGGCGGCGGCACCGATGTCCCGGCGCCCCACGAGGGGGTGCACGGCCGGGCCCACCGGCGCGACGGCAACCGCGAGCGCTCCCGCCTCGTACGCGCGCTCCTGGATCCGCTCGGCCGGCAGTCCGCCGAGCGTCTTGGCGAGCTGCTCGGGCCCGGCATCGGCGGCGAGGCCGAGCGCGGAGAGCAGCCGGGTGCGGTGGTGCGGGTAGTTGGCGTGGGTGCGCACCCAGCCGTCGGCGGTGCGCCAGAAGCCGGAATGCGGGGCGAAGGTGACGGGCGTACGGCCGTCGACCGTCAGATGCCGCTCGCTGACGAAGGCGGTGGCGACCGCGCCCTGGTCGACCCGGACCGCGGGAACGGCCGGGACCGCCGCGCCGCCACGGTGGGCGGCGAGCTCGGCGGCGGCCAACGAGCAGACCGCCACGGTCGCACGGGCGAGCCGGCGGACCGGCAGGCCGGAGGGCAGGACGTCGTCCGGCCCGTGGAAGGTCACCCGTTCCAGCAGTTCGGGCGGGCCGCCGAGAGCCTCCCAGGCATGGGCCGTGGGGCCGTCGACGGCACCGGGGGTTCCGGTGGGTCCCGTGGGTTCCGTGGGCCCTGTGGGTCTGGTGGATCCCATGGTTCCAGTGGTTCCGGTGGTTCCTGCTGGCAACGGGCGATCGGTCATGCCCCGCATTGTGCTCCGGTTCTCAGGCGGTCGCTGTGACGCCCGCCACCAGCATCAGCAGGACCGCCGAGACCACGGTCATCCGGCGGGCCGCCTGCGGGGTGCCGCCGAACCGGCCGCCGAGCCGCCCGCTGGCGTGCGCGACCAGCCCGTACACCACCGCGCAGGCCAGCACGTTGAGCGAGCCGAGCGCGAGCACCTGCCCGCCGACCGGCAGTGCGGCGCCCGGATCGACGAACTGCGGCACCAGGGAGAGGTAGAGCAGCAAGCCCTTGGGGTTGAGCAGCGCGGTCAGCATGCTCTGGCGCAGCACCGTCGCGGTGGGCTGCGGCTTGGGCGCGGCCAGGGCGGCGGCGCCCCCACCCTTGCGCAGCGCCAGCAGCATCATGACGGCCAGCACCAGCAGGTAAGCGGCGCCGGTGAGGCGCAGCACGGGCAGGGCGGCCGGGACGGCGCGCAGGGCGGCGGCCAGGCCGGCGCTGGAGAGCAGGGTGTGGACGGCGTACCCGGCGCAGACCCCGCCGACCGCGATCAGCGCGGCACGGCGTCCCTGGCCGAGGCCTCGGGCGGCGATGTAGAGCCAGTCGGGGCCCGGGGTGCAGACCAGCAGCAGGTCGACTCCGAGGAAGAGGAGGAGGGCGTGGGTGTCCATGGGCGTGGCGTGGCCTGTCGTGCTCGTCGCGGTGTGGGCCCGGCGGGTCGGCCGGGGTGTCCCGGCAGGTCGGCCGGGGTTGCTCCGGCGGTCGGCCGGAGGGTTCCCCTCGGTCTACCGGAGTGCGCCGTTGGTGGGCCGGGAAGGCCCGGCAGCCGGTGCGGTCACTGAAGGTAGCCGGACGGGGCTGGCACGCGATGGCGACTTCGCGCTGGTCGGAGCCGCGTTTTGGCAGAATGTTGCGCCATGGACCGAATCGACCGCAGAATCCTCCGCGAGCTCCAGCAGGACGGGCGCCTGACCAACACCGAGCTGGCCTCCCGGGTGGACCTCACCCC
>NZ_JBIVVI010001150.1:0-2889 GCF_044757675.1 Kitasatospora sp. NPDC091257 | reverse complement strand
CACCCCCCGCGGGGGGGGGGGCGGCGGGGGGGTGCCCCGCCCCGCCGTGTCTCTTCTGTCTCCTGCCCTTAACTACTTCGCCTTCGCCCGGTAGGCCCGCTTCTTCACCAGCGCGCCGCAGGTCTTCATCGAGCACCAGCGCCTCGCGCCCGCCCGGGACGTGTCCACGAACGGCGTTCCGCAGTCCGGGTTTCCGCAGAT
Source organism: Kitasatospora sp. NPDC091257 (assembly GCF_044757675.1). Classification (NCBI taxonomy): domain Bacteria; kingdom Bacillati; phylum Actinomycetota; class Actinomycetes; order Kitasatosporales; family Streptomycetaceae; genus Kitasatospora; species Kitasatospora sp. NPDC091257. The sequence continues at coordinate 2,688 of NZ_JBIVVI010001150.1, read as the reverse complement.
GCGGACGCGTGTCCGCTGCTCGGACCCGCAGAGTTCGATCAGGTCCCGCGCGACCATCGACAGCACCGCTGCCACCCCGTCCCCGTCCCACCGCACGGATCCGGCGTCGGCCGACAGGACGGGCACCGAAGTCGGTTCTGCCGCCGCCCCGTTGACCACGGCGACGTCCTCGCGCTCAGCCGGCGCCCCCTCCGCCAGTGCGACGCCGATTCGCTGGATCGCCTCGCGCAGCCGCCGCGCTCCCTCCAGCTCGACCTCGTCGCACCTCGGCGCCACCGCCGTGCAGCCGCTCTCCACGCCCCACCGGCTCAGGTCCTCCGGCCCGGCCAGCCGTTCCACCCGCACGTCCTTGCCGCGGTCGGCCAGTGTGCCGGCGAAGGCGAAGCACAGTCGTGCGTCGTCGAACCGGAAGTCGGTCCTGGCGCGCTGGCGCCCTTCTCGTCGGCCGTCCCCATCGCTCATGTCCACCACTCTATGCGGTTGACACGACTCCTCGCCTCCACATAGCTTCCAAGTCCACCGCTTCAACCGGTGGACATCTCCCGAGGAGGTCGCGTCCATGCGCGCCGCAGTCATCGAAGAACTCCACCAGCCCCTCGTCGTCCGCGAGGTGCCCGACCCCGTCTGCCCGCCGGACGGCGCGATCGTGCGCGTCGGTGCCAACGGCATCTGCCGCACCGACTGGGCCCTGTGGGCCGGGGACTTCTGGACCGGAGGGCCGCAGGTCCAGCCCCCGTTCGTGCTCGGCCACGAGTTCGCCGGCACCGTCGTGGAGGTCGGCCGGGACGTCCGCGACTGGCGGGACGGCGACCGCGTCATCTTCCCGATGAACCCCGGTGAGGGGTCCTGCGAGATGTGCCGCAGCGGCAACCAGCACGTGTGCGAGCACGTGGACTCCCTCGTGCCCGGGGTGTCCTACTGGGGCGCCTTCGCCGAGTACGTCATGGTCCGCTTCGCCGACGTCAACCTGGTCCGGGTCCCCGAGTCCGTCGGCTTTGTGGATGTCGCCGCCCTCGCCTGCCGCTACATGACCGCCTTCCACGGCGTCGTCGACCAGGCCCGGGTGCGCGGCGGCGAATGGGTCGCGGTGTACGGGGCCGGCGGCGGCATGGGGCTGTCCACGGTGGAGATCGCCGCGGCCACCGGAGCCAACGTCATCGCGATCGACATCTCCGACGAGAAGCTGGAGGCCGCGCGCGCCCTCGGCGCCGTCCACACCGTCAACGCGGCCGTGGACGAGCCGACCGAGGCCGTCAGGACCCTCACCCGGGGCGGCGCCCACGTGTCCGTCGACGCCGTCGGGATCGCCGAGGCCTGCCGGAACTCCGTCCTCTCCCTGCGCACGCGCGGCCGCCACCTCCAACTCGGGCACACCACCGGCGCCGAGCGGGGCGACGTCCCGCTGCCGATCGACGTCATGATGGTCAAGGAGCTGGAGATCCTCGGTGCCTTCGGCATGCAGGGGCAGCGGTTCGGCACGATGCTCACCATGATCGAGGCCGGCCGCCTCAACCCCGGCAGGATCGTCACCCGCACCGTCGGCCTCCACGAGGCGGGCTCGGTGCTGGAGTCCCTGGAGACGTACGGGCCGACCGGTGTGGTCGTCATCGACGAGTTCCGGGGCTGAGCGGCCATGGCAACGGACACCACCGGGCCCGCCCCCCGCCTGCTGATGGACCCGGAACTGCGCCGGGCCCTCGACGCCGTCCCGATGACCCCCCGCGGCGCCTTCGACCTCACCGACATCGCCGCGACCCGCGAGACCCTCCGCTCCTTCGCCGCGGCCGTCGCCGCCGCCACGCCCGACGAGCCGACGGTCACCGTGGAGGAACACCGCGCCGTCCGGCCGGACGGTGGACCGGACGTGCCGGTCCGCATGCTGCGACCCACCACCGCGACCGGCGCGCTGCCGGTGCTGCTCTGGTTCCACGGCGGCGGGCAGGTGCTCGGCTTCGCCGCCCAGGACGACCCCTGGCTCAAGCAGCTGGCCGCGCGGCTCGGCTGCGCCGTCGCCGCCGTCGACTACCGGCTCGCCCCCGAGACCCCCGCCCCCGGCGCCGCCGAGGACGGCTACACCGCCCACCGGTGGCTCGTCCGCGAAGCGCCCGCGCTCGGCCTGGACGGCACCCGGATCGGCATCGCCGGCCAGAGCGGCGGCGGAGGGGTCGCGGCGGCCACCGCCCTGCTGGTCCGCGACCGCGGCGGCCCGGCGCCGCTGTTCCAGGCGCTGATGTACCCCATGCTCGACGACCGCGACCGGACCGCGTCCAGCCGTGAGATCACCGACATCGGCATCTGGGACCGCTCCACCAACCGCCTCGCCTGGCAGGCGGTCCTCGGCGACCACGCCGGCACCGACGACGTCTGCCCGTACGCCGCCCCCGCCCGCGCGGAGGACCTCGGCGGGCTGCCGCCGGCCTTCATCGCGGTCGGCGAACTGGACTGCTTCCGCGACGAGGACCTCGACTACGCCATGCGCCTGCGCGCCCACGGCGTCCCGGTCGAACTCCACCTGTACCCCGGCGCGTACCACGCCTTCGACCTGTTCGCCCCCGAGTCGCAGCTCGCGGAGAGCTTCCAGCACACCTGGACCGGCTACCTCGCCCGCCACCCGCGGGACCTCGGCGAGCGCCTCGCCGTAGCGGGCGGCCACCTCGGCGTCCACGTCCAGGTGCCGGCGCAGCTCGG
>NZ_JBIVVI010001149.1:0-2891 GCF_044757675.1 Kitasatospora sp. NPDC091257 | reverse complement strand
GGGGCCTGCGGCCGACTGTGGGCCTCGGGCAGGTCCCGCAGCAGCCGGCTCGGCCGCGCGTGGGTGTAGGCGCGGGCGAACTGTGCCCAGTCGGCCTCGGTGACGACCGCGAGGGCCTCGTCGTGGTCGAGGACGTCCTGCAGCGCGTCGAGTGCCCGGCCCGGGTCCAGTTCGCCGAGGCCGAGCAGGGCGCGCTGGCGCCGCACGGACTCCAGGGCCGCCATGCCGCCGTCGGCCCAGATGCCCCACGCGACGGAGGTCGTGGCGCGGCCCTGGGCCCGGTGCTGTGCGGCCAGGGCGTCGAGGAAGGCGTTGCCGGCGGCGTAGGCCGCGCCGTGGCCGTCGCCCCACACGCCCGCGGTGGAGGAGAACAGGACGAAGGCGTCGAGGTCGGGCAGGAGTTCCGCCAGGTTCGCCGCCCCGGCGACCTTGGCCATGACGACCTCGGCGAACTCCGCCGGTGTCGTGTCGGCCAGCCTGGTCGCCCTGATCACGCCGGCGGTGTGGAAGACCGCGCGGATGTCGCCGACGCGCCCGACGAGGTCCCGCAGGGCGTCCCGGTCGGCCACGTCGCACGCCGCCACGGTCACCCGCGCCCCGGCTGCCTCCAGCTCGGCGCGCAGGCCCGCCGCGCCGGGTGCGTCGGGGCCGCGGCGGGCGGCCAGCACGATGTGATCCGCGCCCTGCCGCGCGAGGCGGCGGGCCGCATGTCCGCCGAGCGCGCCGGTGCCGCCGGTGACCAGCACCGTGCCCCGCGGCCGCCAGGACCGCGCGGCCGGGCCCGACGAGGCCTTGCGGCGCAGCCGCTTGGCGAAGCGCCGGGTGCCGCGGATCGCCACCTGGTCCTCGCCCGTGCCGGCGAGCACGACGAGCAGCGCGTTCACGCTCTCCTCGTCGGGCACGGCGGGAAGGTCGACCAGGCCGCCCCAGCCGTGCGGGAACTCCAGCGCCGCGGACGCGCCGGTGCCCCACGCCAGGGCCTGGGCCGGGCTGGTGACCGGGTCGGTGCCCGAGGTACTCACGGCGCCGCTGGTCGCGCACCACAGCGGGACGGCCGCCGTCCTCACCGGGTCCAGGCTGCGCGCCGGGTCCAGGGTGCGGACCAGATCCAGGGTGCGGACCAGGCCCGCCGGGAGCAGCGGGTGGTCGGGGTGCGGCTCCTCGTCCAGCGCCAGCAGCGACAGCACACCGTCCGGCCCGGGCCGGGCGTCCCCGGTGTCGGCCACGTCCCAGGTGTCGGCCACCGCGAAGCCCCGTTCGCGCAGGGCCTCGGCCCACGGGTGCCCGGTCGTGGCCAGGACGAGCCAGCGTTCCGGGTCCACCGGGACCGCGGTACCGGTCGTCGGCGCCCATGCCACCTCGTACCGCCAGTCGTCACGGGGCACCGGCGGGGTCGCGGTCACCCAGTAGGGCTCGCGCTGGAAGGCGTACGTGGGCAGGTCCGCCCCGGGTGCGGTGCGGGGCAGGACCGGGGTCCAGTCGACGTCGGCTCCGGCGGCGTAGAGGCGTCCCGCCGCGGCGAGGAATTCGGTGAGGCCGCCGTGGTCGCGGCGCAGTGTTCCGGTGGCGGCGACATCCAGCGCGGGCACCAGCACCGGGTGTGGGCCGACCTCCAGGAACAGGTCGTGGCCGTCGGCGGTGAGCCGGGCGGTGGCCAGGTCGAACCGTACGGGTTCGCGGAGGTTGCGGTACCAGTAGTCGGCGTCGAGGGCGGAGGTGTCGACCGGTTCGCCGGTGACCGTGGAGTAGAACGGGATCGCCGCCGAGTGGGGCGTGATGTCGGCGAGGTCGGTGAGCAGGTGCTCGCGGATCGCCTCGACCTGGACGGAGTGGGCGGCGTAGTCGACGGGCAGGCGGCGGGCGCGGACGCCGTCGGCCTCACAGGCCGCCAGCAGTTCGTCCAGCACGTCGAGGCCGCCGGACACCACGACCGCCGCGGGTCCGTTCACCACGGCGGTGGTCAGCCGCTCGCCCCAACGGGCCAGGTAGCCGGCAGCCTGTTCGACGGACAGCGCGAGGGACACCATGCCGCCCCGGTCGGCGAGGACGGCCAGTGCCCTGGACCGTAACGCCACGACCTTGGCGGCGTCCCGCAGCGACAGCGCGCCGGCGACGTACGCGGCGGCGATCTCCGCCTGGGAGTGGCCGACCACGGCGTCCGGCTGCACGCCGTAGGACCGCCACAGGTCGGCCAGCGCCACCATGACGGCGAACAGGGCCGGCTGCACCACGTCGACGCGGTCCAGCGAGCCGTGGCGCAGTTCGTCGACCAGCGACCAGTCGGTGTACGGGGCCAGGGCGGCGGCGCAGGCGTCGATGCCGGCACGGAAGACCTCGGACTGCTCGTACAGGTCACGGCCCATGCCCGCCCACTGCGCGCCCTGTCCGGGGAAGACGAACACGGTCCCGCCGGTACGGGCCGGCCGGCCCGGCAGTCCCGGCGGGAGCGCGGCCAGGCCGGACAGCAGGTCGTCCCGGTCGGCGCCGACCACCGCGGCCCGGTGCTCGAACCGGGTGCGGGCGGCCAGTGCGCGGCTGATCGCGGCGGCCGGGACGTCGGGGTGGGCGGTCGCGTACCCGTGCAGCCGCTCGGCCTGGGCGCGCAGCGCGGCGTCGGTCTTCGCGGACAGCAGCCAGGCGGTGGGGGCGGCCCGGTCGGCGGGTTCGGGAAGGTGGCCGGGGTCCGGGTCGGAGGACTGCTCGATGATCAGGTGGGCGTTGGTGCCGCTGATGCCGAAGGCCGAGATGCCGGCGCGGCGCAGGTGCTCGTGCTCCGGCCACGGCCGGGCCTCGGTGAGGAGCCGGACGCCGCCGGAGGCCCAGTCGACGTGCGGGGTGGGCGCGTCCACGTGGAGGGTTCGCGGCAGTTCGCCGTGCCGCATCGCCATGAC
>NZ_JBIVVI010001148.1:0-2894 GCF_044757675.1 Kitasatospora sp. NPDC091257 | reverse complement strand
GCCCTGATCCCCGGACCCTGATCCCCGCGCACCGGCCCCGCCCTCCCCGCGCGGAGGGCGGGGCGCGGTCTCCCGGCCGACCGGCCCGGCCCGGTCGGCCACACAGGAAGGAGGCTCGGATGGGCAGTTACGTGCTGCGGCGGGTGCTGCAGATGATCCCGGTGTTCTTCGGCACCACGCTGCTGATCTTCGTGATGGTCTACACGCTGCCGGGCGACCCGGTGGTCGCGCTGTTCGGCGAGAAGGCCGCAGACCCGTCGGTGGTCGCGAGCATCAAGCACACGTACTACCTCGACCAGCCGCTCTGGAAGCAGTACCTGCACTACATGGGGAACCTCTTCCAGGGGGACTTCGGAACCAGCTTCACCGGCCGCCCGGTCTCCGACATCATGGCGGACGCCTTCCCGGTCACCATCCGGCTGGCGCTGATGGCCTTTCTCTTCGAGATGATCGTGGGCCTCGCCTTCGGTGTGCTCTCCGGGCTGAAGCGCGGCAGCATCGCGGACACCCTGGTGCTCATCCTGACCCTGGTGGTGATCTCGATCCCGGTCTTCGTGCTGGCCTACATCGCGCAGACCGTGTTCGCCACCAACCTGGGCTGGGTCACGCCGACGGTGCAGGACAGCTACGACCTCTCCCAGCTGATCCTGCCGGCGGTCGTCCTCGGCTCGCTCTCGCTCGCGTACGTCGCCCGGCTCACCCGGACCTCCATCGGCGAGAACCTGCGGGCCGACTACATCCGGACCGCGACCGCCAAGGGCCTGCCCCGGCGGACCATCGTCTCCCGCCACCTGCTGCGCAACTCGCTCATCCCGGTGGTCACCTTCCTCGGCACCGACCTCGGCGCGCTGATGGGCGGGGCGATCGTCACCGAGGGCATCTTCAACGTGCAGGGCATCGGCAACGTCCTGTACCGGGCGATCAACCAGAAGGAAGGCCCGACCGTGGTCGGCATCGTGACCGTCCTGGTGATCATCTACCTGGTCGCCAGCCTGCTCGTCGACCTGCTCTACGCGGTCCTGGACCCGAGGATCCGCTATGTCTGACATCCACGACGAGGACTCCTACGAACCGCATCCCAAGCCTGGTGTCTCCCGTCTCGACTTCGCGGGGGAGCAGGGCATGGCGGTGGAGCAGGAGACCCTGGTCGAATCCGACGTGGAGAAGCGGGAGGAGGCCCGCAGCCTCTGGGGCGACGCCTGGCGGGACCTGCGCCGACGGCCGATCTTCCTGCTCTCGGTCGTGCTGATCGTGCTGCTGGTGCTCATCGCGATCTTCCCCTGGGCCTTCACCGACGCCAACCCGCGCAGGGCCGACCTGGTGCACGACTACCTCCGGCGGCCGGACTGGACGGACTTCTTCGGCGCCGGCTGGTTCGGCTACGACGCCCAGGGCCGGTCCATCTACGCCCGGGTGGTCTACGGCGCCAGGGCCTCGATCACCGTCGGCATCTTCGTGACCGCCGCGGTCACCCTGCTCGGCGGGCTGACCGGCATGGTCGCCGGGTACTACGGCGGGGCCGTCGACGCGGTGGTCTCCCGGATCGTCGACATCTTCTTCGGCATCCCGCTGCTGCTCGGCGCCCTGGTGCTGCTGAACGCGTTCACCGTCCGCACGGTGTGGACCGTGGTGGTCGCCCTGGCCGTCCTCGGCTGGACCCAGATCGCCCGCGTCATGCGCGGCGCGGTGCTGACCGTCAAACAGTCCGACTTCGTGACGGCGGGCCGGGCCCTCGGGGCCGGGACCGGACGGCTGATGCTCCGGCACATCCTGCCGAACGCGGTCGCGCCGGTGATCGTGGTGGCGACCATCGCGCTCGGCGGCTACATCGCGACCGAGGCGACGCTGAGCTTCCTCGGCATCGGTCTTCAGGAGCCGACCATCTCCTGGGGCATCGACATCTCCTCCGCCCAGAAGGTGATCCGGACCGCGCCGTACGTGATGTTCTTCCCGGCCGCGGCGCTCTCCATCACCGTGCTGGCCTTCATCATGATGGGCGACGCGGTCCGCGACGCCCTCGATCCGAAGCTTCGCTGAGCGAGGGAGCGCATCGTGAGTACAGCGGTGGACACCACCGGGCGCGTGCAGGAGGCGCCGTACCAGGGGCCGCTGCTCGACGTGCGGGACCTGCACGTCGAGTTCGTCACCCGGGACGGCGTCGCCAGGGCCGTGAACGGCGTCAACTACTCCGTCGCGGCGGGGGAGACGCTGGCGGTGCTGGGGGAGTCCGGCTCGGGCAAGTCGGTGACGGCGCAGGCGATCATGGGCATCCTGGACATGCCGCCGGCCAGGATCCCGCGCGGCGAGATCCTCTACCGGGGCCAGGACATGCTCAGGATGAGCAAGGAGGAGCGGCGGCGGATCCGCGGCCAGAAGATCGCGATGATCTTCCAGGACGCGCTCTCGGCGCTGAACCCGGTGCTGAGCGTCGGCTACCAGCTGGGGGAGATGTTCCGGGCGCACCGGGGGGTCTCCCGCAAGGAGGCCCGGGACCGGGCCATCGAGCTGATGGACCGGGTGCGCATCCCGGCCGCCGGGCAGCGGGTGAACGACTACCCGCACCAGTTCTCCGGCGGCATGCGCCAGCGCATCATGATCGCGATGGCGCTGGCCCTGGAGCCGGACCTGATCATCGCGGACGAGCCGACCACCGCCCTGGACGTGACGGTGCAGGCCCAGGTGATGGACCTGCTGGCCGAGTTGCAGGCCGAGTACAACATGGGCCTGATCCTGATCACCCACGACCTGGGCGTGGTCGCCGACGTCGCGGACAAGATCGCCGTGATGTACGCGGGCCGGATCGTCGAGACCGCCCCGGTGCACGAGCTGTACGCCCGGCCCGGTCCAGCGGGATCCGCTCGTCGGCGGCCAGCCGGTCCAGCAGCTCGTTCTCC
>NZ_JBIVVI010001147.1:0-2898 GCF_044757675.1 Kitasatospora sp. NPDC091257 | reverse complement strand
CGTTCCAGTCCTTGGGGATGTCGGGGTTGGGCTGGATGCGGTAGGCGACCAGGGCCCCGCTGTGGGCCAGCCGCAGGGCGAAGACGTCGGCGGTCTGGGACTGCACGACGGCGAAGCCGGTGTTGGCCGGGACGTAGCGGCGGCCGGTGGCGGGGTTGAGCAGGCGGCCCGGGTCCTCCCAGTGGCCGGCGAGGGAGACCTTGGTGGTGCGGGCGGTGTTCTCGCCCTGGGAGACGGAGGTCTCCTCCGCCCAGCTGTTGGAGAACTCCAGGTTGCCGCGCACGCTGGCGGAGACGCCGCCCTTGGCGATGGACTTGGCGATGCCGAAGCCGAGCGGGGCGGTGATCATCCAGACGTCGACGTCCACCTCGTTGGACAGGGCGAAGCCGAAGGCGGCGTCGACGCTGCGCTCCTTGGCGGAGGACAGCGAGCGCACCACCTGCTCGGCCTCGGTGAGCTGGACGGAGGAGGCGCCCTCGAAGGTGTCGCTGCCGGGGTCGGTGAGCCCGGCGGTCAGGTTCTCCGAGGGGACCGGCGGGGCGCCTTCCACATAGCCGATGAGCTGCGGGTCGAACTGGATCTGGCTGACCCATTCGCTGACCAGCTCGCCGACCTTGTAGCCGGTGACGAGGTGCCAGCGCCCGTCGCGCAGGTAGCTGTAGGCGCGCTTGAGGACGCCGAACGCCTCGCCGCGGGCGCCGTACTGCATGTCGGCGTACTCGGCCACGGCCGGGGCGGCGGAGAACCGTCTCGTGGAAGGGGGTGCGCATCCCGGCCAGCGCCGAGCGGACCTGCGCGGTGTCGGTGGAGACCGGCGCGCTGGACAGGACGGTGCGCGGGCGGGTGGCCTCGGCGCCCAGGCGCAGGTGGTTGCCGCGCAGGCCGTCGTCGCGGACCTGGGCGACGTCCGGCTCGGTGGAGTCCCGGTCGAACGGCCAGTAGGCGACCAGGTCCTCCTTCTCGCCCTTGAGCCGGGTGAACAGGTTGTCGAGCAGCTGCTCGTGGGTGCGGGCGGTGCGCCAGATCCGCACCTCCTCCAGCACGCCGTTCAGCGACTCCGCGGCCTTGCCGCCCTTGATCACCGCGCCCAGGGTCAGCTGGGCGTCGCCGGCGTCGGCGAAGGCCGCGCTGTCGGGGGCGCCGGGGGTGCCCGCCGGGTCGCAGGCCACGGCGACGCCGTTGCGGTAGAGCCGGAAGACGCTGCCGCGCGGGTCGGGGTTGCGGACCCAGCGGGCGCCGCGCAGCCGGGCGGGGTGCGAGCCGGTGGCGTCGGCCGCCGTGCCGCCCGCGTTCTCCTCGAACCGCCAGTGCGCGGTCAGACCCCGGTCGCGGGCGGTGACGGCGGTGCCGAGCCGGGCGGCGTCGCGGGCGGCGCCCCAGATCCGGACCTCGGCGAGCACGCCGGTCAGCCGCTGCACGACGGAGCCGTCGCGGGTCCGGCCCAGTTCCAGCGGCGCGTCGTTGCCGCGCGGGCCGGGGCCCTCGTAGCGGGCCGTGCCGATCTCCCGGCCGTCCAGGTGGAAGCGGATGTCCTGCCATTCGCGGACCGAGACCGACTCGACCAGTTCGACGCTCTGGGTGACCGGCTTGCCGTCGGCCCCGGCCGCGGTGATCTGACGGGTGCCCTTCTGCTCCTGCATCGAGCGACCGCTCTTGCGGACCACCGCGATCCGGTGGAACGTCCCGGCCTTGACGCCCTCGGTGGAGGTGAAGCGCACGGCCCGGCCGTCGGGCTCCTCGAAGGCGAACTCCAGCCGGCCGTCCGGCAGCACCGCCAGCCGGTACGGCACACTGCCGCCCGCGCCGTCGGCGGTGCGGCCCTTGGAGAGCAGGCCCTGGGTCTCGCCGAGCCGGTCGAGGCGGGCGAAGACCTCCAGCGTCAGGTCGTCGGCGATGTCGAGGGCGTCGTCGTCGGCGACCTCCAGGTAGGCCTCGCCGTCCAACCGGACGGCCCAGGACTGCTGGTAGGCGGCGGCGAAGTGGCTCCACTCGCTCAGCGGGAAGGTCTCCCGGCTGACCACCCGGCGATCGCCGACGGTGGCGACGGCCCAGTAGCGGCCGCCCTCGATCGGCGACAGCGCGGACACCGGGCCCGGCCGGCCGCGCAGTTCGGCGTGCCGCTTGTTGGCGGAGCGGTCGGTCAGCACGGGCTGCGCACCGGCGGCCGGGGCGGAGTAGACCCAGTAGCCGAGCAGTCCGGCCTCGCCGCCGGTGAGCCGGCGCTTCATCGTGGCGCGCACGTCGTCGCCGCCGCGCGCGCTGGACCAGAGCCGGACCTCGTCGATCTGGGCGGAGGCGAACCCGGCGGGCAGGAAGGGCACCTGCGCCAGGGAGAACCTGCCCTGGCCCCGGTAGGGGGCGCTCGCGGTGCGGCGGGCGATCTCCTGCCCGTCCCGGTAGATCACCTGCTGGCTGGTGCCGCGCTCGAAGACGCAGGCCCAGTGGTGCCACTGGGTGTCGCCGAAACGCTGGGTGGTGTCCAGGTCGTCGCCGTAGAAGGCGAAGGTGAACTTGCCGTTCGAGCGGAAGCCGATGTGCAGGCTCTCACCGGCACGGCCCTGGTCGCCACTGTGCCCGAGGACGAAGTGGTCGCGCTCGTCGACGGCGGTGCGGCGGGCCCAGAACTCGACGGTGAAGTCGCCGTCCCCGAAGCCGAACGCACCGGGCACCACGGCGGCCGCGCTCACCCCGTCGTAGGCCAGCGCCGAGGCGGCGGGGCCGCCGAGCAGCCCCAGGCCGTACGGGCTGTCGCCGGCGTTGGCGTGCACCAGCCGCACCGGGCCCTCGACCCGCTCGGGGTTGACCCAGGCCTCCACGGTGAGGTCGCCGGGGGTGGCGGCCCGCGGCAACTGCTCGGCGGGCAGCGCCAGGAAGCGCCCCTGCCCGTCGAAGGCGTAG
>NZ_JBIVVI010001146.1:0-2901 GCF_044757675.1 Kitasatospora sp. NPDC091257 | reverse complement strand
GCGCGGGGGGGGCCGCGTCCCGGGGGCCCCCCCCCCCCCCGCCCGGGGCCCCCCCCCCCGGGGGGCCCCCCCCGGGGGGCCCCCCCCCGGGGGGGGGGGGGCCCCCCCCCCCCCCCCCCGCCGCCGTTCCCCGGACCCCGCCCGGCGGACGGGACTCGGTGGCAGGGCTCGGAGTCCAGGACTCGGAGTTCGCGGCTCAGTGGCCGGGGTGGTGGACGAACCGGTAGGTGTCCCGGTCGAGTTCGGTGACCTGGACGCCGATGGCGGCGGGCCGGTCGATCCGGGCGCGCAGGGCGGCGAGCACCCGGGCGGTCAGTTCGGCGCGCTGCTCGGCACTGCGGCCGGCCAGGATCTTCACCTCGACCAGCACCACGGCCTCGCCGCTCGTCCCGTCGCCGACGTGGTGCCGGCCGACGGGGCGGAAGAGCGTCTTGCAGTCCGCCACCGTGGTGTCGATCACCTCGGTGATCGCCTGGTGGACCTCGGCGGCCAGCGCCGCCCGGTCGAAGTCGAGTTCGGCCGAGTGGTCGACCAGGATCTGCGGCACGGGAACCTCCAGGAGTCGTTGCCGGACGCCCCGACGCTATCGGACGCGCCCGGGGCCCCGGCGCGGGGTGCGGCGCCGGGGCCCCGGAGGTGCCCGGTGGAGCGGTGATCGGTGGAACGATGATCGGTGGAGCGGTGAGCGGTGGCCGGTTCAGCAGCCGAAGTTGATCTTGCGGAAGGTCACGTAGTGGTCGGCGGTGTAGTAGTCCTCGTGGTACTGCTTGCCGGTGACGATGCGACGGGCGCCGCGGGTCGGCGAGCCCGGGGTGACCACGGTGTACTCGTGGTAGTAGCCGGAGGACTGCGCGGGCAGCACGCGCTCCCGGTTCTGGAAGACGACGCCGTCCTGGCTGTACGGGAAGGGACCGCCGGAGGCGATCAGGTCGAGGGTGGTGCCGGCCTGGGAGGGCAGGGCGGACAGGCACACCGAGCCGCTCACCGCGGCCTGCGCCTCGGTCGCGACGGCGATCGGCGCGAGGGTGACCAGGGCAACGGCGGCGGTGGCGGCGACGCGGGTCTTCCACGCGCGTAGAGTTCGGGTCATGACAACCAGGATGGCGACGGTCGGGAGCCATCGGAAGCCCCGTTCCAACTCTTCACCTCCGGTCAACTCGACGTACCCGTCAGGGCCTCGGCCCGGTCAGCCGCCGGGCCGGCCTCAGCCGCGCGACAGCACCAGCGCCTGCACCGCCGGGAGCCTGCGCCAGTCGCTGGAGACGATGCTCGCGTGCGCCTTCGCCAGCTGCTCGGTGCGGGCCCGCGCCTGGTCCGCGGTCGGGTCCGTGCCGCTGATCTCCGGCGCGACCAGGTGGGAGTCCGTCATCACCAGCAGGTAGTGGGCGTTGTCGTACCAGGCGGTGTCGACGGTCCTGACGTAGGTGGAGGCATCACCGTCGAAGACCACGAACCAGGGCCGGATCGAGGCGTCCGCCCCGGTGTACTGGCCGCGCGGGTCGCCGGTGGCGGCGCCGAGCACGGAGGGGAACACCTGCGCCTGGCCGATCCGGCCGGCCGCCGCCAGGTCGCGCAGGTGCCGGCCCTGCTCGACGTCGGTGTGCAGGGTGTCGAAGGGGTTGCCGAGCTCGACCGTGCCCGGGATCGCGTACAGCAGCACCTTCCCGGCCAGCGCCGAGCGGCTCGGCCAGTTGCCCGCCCGCACCGCCTCGTCGACGCTCGCGTACGAGCCGCCGCCGGGCCTGGCCAGCAGGTCGGCCGGGCGCAGCACGGCGGAGCCGAGGTGCTGGGCGATCAGCGCGTCCAGCTGGTCCGGGCCCATGCCGAGGTTGGCCGAGTAGCCCGGCTTGAGCTCCAGTTTGATCACCAGCGGCCCGGCGCCCGGGTGCGCCCCGAGCCAGACCCGGACGTCGTCCAGGCAGCTCTCCAGGTTCTGGTCGGTGCCGCCCGCATAGAGCTGCGCGGGGGTGCTCGCGGCGGTGCAGTTGTTGGAGTTGCCGAACGGGTTGGAGTGGCTGACCTGCCACGTCTTGGTGAAGACGTTCGGCCAGAGGTCCAGCTCGATCATGCCGGTGCCGGTGTCCAGGCCCTGGGCGAGGTACGGGAACGCGGCCGGGTCGTAGGTGTTGTGCAGGCCGACGGTGGTCGCGGAGCCGAACGGCAGGTCGCCCGACCCGCCCGTGGTGGCGTCCGCCGGGGCGGTCGGGATCAGCGCCGCCGCGGCGGCGATCAGGCCGGCGGCCAGGAATCCGGTCAGGGTGCGGCGTACGGTCATCGGAACGGTCCCCCCAAGTCATGGGATGCCGGCCGCCCTGCTCCCGGGCAGCCTGACGAAGCATCGCCCGCCCGGGCGTGCTCAGGATGAAGAAGGCACGACAATAGCGTGACGGCTGCACCGCTTCTCCCCCGCTCCCCTCCCCTTCCTCCACGCGCTCCCCATCCGCCGCACCCGCCACGCCCGAGGACGGTGACGGAACGTCGGGGTTCGGTGGCTCCAGGCTAGTTTGGCCCAGGCGCGGGGTGCGGGCGGTCCGCACCCGAGACACGCGTGAGGCGCGCAGAGCGGCGGAGGAACCGATGTCCCTGGTCCGGGTCCACAACTTCTCGATCTCCCTGGACGGCTACGGCACGGGCGAGGGCCAGAGCCTCGACGCGCCGTTCGGCCACGCCGCCGACCGGCTGCACCGCTGGTTCTTCGACACCCGGACGTTCCGGCGGATGAACGGCAAGGAGGGCGGAGACACCGGCGTGGACGACGCGATGGCCCGCACCTGGGGCGACGGCATCGGCGCGGAGATCATGGGCCGCAACAAGTTCGGCCCGCAGCGCGGCCCCTGGCAGAACGAGGACTGGCGGGGCTGGTGGGGGCCGAACCCGCCGTTCCACACCCCGGTCTTCGTG
>NZ_JBIVVI010001145.1:0-2901 GCF_044757675.1 Kitasatospora sp. NPDC091257 | reverse complement strand
CCCGCAGCACGGCCGGGACCACCGGCACCGCCCCCACCATCGGCCGGGTGCCGATCCAGAGCCGCCGGCCGCCGGTCGCCGTCGAACCGCCGTACACCGACCCGGCCCGCGAGTCCCGCCCCACCCTGCGGGTCGGCCGCGGCGACATCGCCGCCATCCGCGCCGTCGGCGACCTCTTCCGCGCGCTCGACCACGCCTACGGCGGCGGCCACGCCCGCCAGGCGCTGGTCCGCTACCTGGAGAGCGAGGCCGAGCCGATGCTGCGCGGCCGCTACGGGGAACAGATCGGCCGGGCCCTGTTCGGCGCGGTCGCCGACCTCACCAGGCTGGCCGGCTGGACGTCCTTCGACATCGCCGCGCACGGCCTCGCCCAGCGCTACTTCGTCCAGGCGCTGCGCCTCTCCCAGGCCGCCGGGGACCGCGCGCTCGGCGGCTACGTGCTGGTGACGATGAGCCAGCAGGCCGTCCACCTGGGCCACGGCCGGGAGGCGGTCCAGCTCGCCCGGGTCGCCCAGCAGGGCGTGGGCACCGCCGTGCCGCCGGTCGTCCAGTCGCTGATGCACGCCGCCGAGGCGCGCGGGCACGGGCTGCTGGGTGACGTCCGGTCCTGCACCACCGCCCTGGTGCGCGCCGAGCGCTCCCTGGCGGCGGCCCGGACGGGCGACGAACTGCCCTCCTGGGCGCGGTACTTCGACGAGGCCCAGCTCTCCGACGAGTTCGCCCACTGCTACCGCGACCTCCAGCAGTGGCGGACGGCCGCGCAGCACGCCGAGAAGTCGCTGCGGCTGCGTTCGCCCGCCTACGCCCGCAGCCGGATCTTCTGCCGTCTGGTGCTGGCCACCGCCCGGCTCGGCATGGGGGACCTCGACGAGGCCTGCACCATGGCCACCGACGCGCTGCGGGCGGCGGGGGAGATGCGCTCGGCCCGCTCGCTGGAGTACGTCCGGGACTTCCACCGCCGCCTCACCCCCTACCGCGGCAGCCCGGTGGCCCGCGCCTTCGAGGAGACGGCCCGGCAGGCGGGGGTGATCTGACCGAAGGACGGGTGGGGCCCGCCCCACGCACCCGGCGCACGGAGATCCGGGCCCAGCGGCCCCGGCCCGGACCTCCGGCCGTTCCGCGGCGGCCGTCACCGGCGCTGAGCGGCCCGCGGACGGCCGGGAACGGCCGGGAACGGCGGCAGGAACACGGGCACCGGCCACGCGGTGCCCGCCGTTCCGGCAGGGCGCCGCGACGCCCGCCGGAGCCGAGGAGCCTGCCGATGCCGCTCGCCGTGCCCGCGCCTGTGCCTGGGCGCGGGCGCGGGCCGGGCCGTCAGGCCGCCGCCTCCGCCTCCCGGGCGTCGGCGGGGACACCGAGGTCGCCCAGCACCGCCTGTGCCGCCCGCCGCCCGGAGACCAGCGCGCCCTGCACGGTGCTGGTGTCCCGGTGGTCCCCGGCGACGTACAGCCCGGCCAGCAGCCGCACCGGGCGGCGGGGGTTGTGCGGCGGCGGCATCGCGGGCAGCGCGTCCGGGACGTGCCGCACGCCGAGGAACTGCCAGCCCGACGTCGAGCCGCCGTACAGCTCGGCCAGCCGGGCCCGGACGGCCGGTTCCAGACCGGCCGGGCCGCCCACATCGAAGGCGCGCCGCCCGAGCACGGTGGTGGCGATCAGTGACTGGCCGGCCGGGGCGTAGGACGGGTGCAGCTCGCTGAGCACCAGTGAGTGCGAGACCAGCGGCGGGTGCCCGTTCGGCCGGTCGCCGTCGAGCAGCAGGACGGCCTCGCCCAGCGGGGCGGCGTCGGCGGCGTGGTAGAAGGTCGTGACGGGGTGGAAGTCCGGTAGCCGCAGCCCGGGCAGCAGTTCGGCGGCGGAGCGGGCGTCGGTGGCGACGATGACGGCCTGGGCGCCGATCCGCCCGTGCGCGGCGGTCTCCACGCCGTCCGCGGCGATCGAGGTGACCCGCACCCGGGTGCGGACGGTGCCGGCGGGGAGGGCGGCGGCCAGTTGGGCCGGCACCGCCGCGATCCCGGCGGCGGGCAGACAGAGCCGCCCACGCGCGTACGAGCGCAGCACCAGGTCGGCGACCCGGCTGCTGGTCCCGAGCGCCGGATCGGAGAGCAGGGCGCTGAGCAGCGGTCGCAGGAAGCCGTCCACGGTGCGCTGGGCCAGGCCGTGGCCGGCCAGTGCGCGGGCGGCGGTGGTCTCCGGACGGGCCTGGAGCCGGCCGACCGGGGTGGCGGCGAGCCGGCCGAGCCGGCCCGCCAGCCGGGCCTTGTCCAGCGGGCTGCCGAGCGGGGCCCGGGCGGCGGCCTGCCGGGCGACGGTGAGCTGGGGGTCCCCGGCGCGGTAGCGGCGGCCGGCGCTGTGCACCAGCACGCCAGGCGCGAGCTGGCGCAGGTCGAGGCGGTCGAGGTCGAGCGTGCGGCGCAGCTCGGGGAAGGCGGTGTTCAACAGGTGACTGCCGTCGTCGAGCCGGAATCCGTCCTGCTCGCGGGTGGCCATCCGGCCACCGATCCGGTCGGTGGTCTCCAGGACCTGAACGGTGAGGCCGTGGCCGGTGAGCGCGCGGGCGGCGGCCAGGCCCGCGAGTCCGGCGCCGACCACGACGACGTCCGGGTCGGACGGCCGGCGGGCGCGGCGGGTGAAGTCGTACGTGGGCACTGGGGTGCTCCCTCCCTGGTCCCGGGGCTCCGGCCGACGCAGGCAGCGGGGTGCCGGGACACGGTCCGTGGAGGGTGATGCCCAGTCAGTGTGAGCATCAGACAAGCGCATCGGGCCGGATCCGAAGGCCGGGGAGGGTCCTGCGGCACCAGGCGGGGGAGTGGTCACGGACAGTGCGCCGTGGTGGCCGGGTTCGGGGGTCGGTGGGCGCGTACGGTCACCGGGGGCGTGCGACGCGCCCACCAAGTGCTCCCG
>NZ_JBIVVI010001144.1:0-2902 GCF_044757675.1 Kitasatospora sp. NPDC091257 | reverse complement strand
CCCCAGGTCGTGCCGGAAGGACACCTCCCCGGCCGCGTCCTCGCCGGTGGGCACGAAACCCAGCGACGGGTAGAGCCCGCGCACCTTGCCGTTCTTGGCGGTGGGCCGGAAGCGGGCGTGCACGGCCGGCGCCCCGGCCCGCCGGGCGCGCTCCAGCACGGCGGCCAGCGCGGCCTGTTCGATGCCCCGGGCGAAGACCCGGCAGCTCAGCAGGGCGTTGTCGATGTGCCAGCCGTCCTGGGCCGTGCGCACCAGGACCAGGCCCACCAGCCCGTTGTCGCCGAACCGGTCGGTGGCGCGGACCGCGAGCACCAGGTGCCCGTCCGCGTCCATCCGGGCCCGGACGTCGGCCGCCTGGAGCCGCTCGGTGGTGAGGTTGAACTGGTTGGTGCGCAGGGTGATCTGGGAGGCCCTGGCCACCTCGTGCTCCCGCACCGGCGAGAGCGAGACCCGCACGTCGAGCCGGGCCAGGTAGTCCTCCATCGAGCCGGCGCCGTCCAGCAGGTCCTGCCGGGCGGCCTCGGAGCGGTACTGGTCCGCGCGGACCCGGTCCTCCGCGGTGAGCGCGGCCACGTCGAACCAGCCGTCCGCGAGCAGCCGCTCCACGTGCAGGGCCGGCTCCTCGTCCAGGCGGACGACGGCCACCTGGGGCAGGCTGCTCGCGACCAGCCCGCACTCGAACGGCGAGTCGTCGACGAAGACGAAGCTGTCCACGCCCAGGTTGAGCCGGCGGGCGATGTCCAGCAGATTGCCGTCCTTGGGCTCCCAGTTGGCGTTCACCCGGACGAAGTCGCCCTCCCGGAGCACCATGTCGGGGTGGTCGCGCAGCACCCCGAGCACCGCCTCCTGGTCGTTCTTGCTGGACACCGCCAACAGGACGCCCTGGGCGCCTAGTTGGGCCACCACCTGCTGGAAGCGGCCGAACGCCTCGCCCCGGTAGGTGGTGGCCGCGGCGATGCCCTCCGGACCGTCGTCGCCCAGGATGCCGTCCCACAGGGTGTTGTCGAGGTCGACCACCAGCACCTTCCTGGCCCGGCCGCGCAGGCCGCGCACCAGGTGGCCGACCTCGCGGGCGTACGCCGCGAGCAGCTCCTCGCCGAGCTGCGCCTTGGCGTAGGCGGCCAGCCGGGGCTCGTTCACCGGCCCGCCCGCGGCGACCAGCGGGTCCAGGTCGACCACGCGCACCCGCTCGTGGTCCAGGGCGATGCGCAGCAGCCCCGCGTTGAACTCCCGCCACGCGATGCCGATCCGCGCCCGGGAGCGCGCGTCGACCAGCTGACGGGTGTGGACGGGCAGCAGCGGCACGGTGTTGAGCACCAGGGTGCCGGTGCCGTGCCCGACGTAGCGGGCGGCCAGCGCGGTCAGCAGGCGCAGCTTGGCCGCGACCGCGTCCTCCAGGTCCTCCGCCCGCCAGGGGTGCGGCAGTTCGTCGAACACCAGCTGGGCGTCCAGCACGCACAGGGCGAGGTCCACGCCCGCCGCGTACAGCTCGCTGCCGGTGTCCTGCAGGTCCCGCAGCCAGGAGCCGTAGTCGGCGGTCGTCGCCTTCGCCACGAAGCCGTGGCGGGCGAGCTCGGCGGTGAGCGGGGCGGTGAGGGCGCCGAGCGTGGAGTGGCCGGTGACGGCCACGCCGACCGCCTCCAGCCCCTCGTGGCGGGCCAGCACCTCGGCCGGGTCGAGCCGGGCCAGCAACTGCCCGGCCCGGGCCAGGTCCCGCCCGGACGTCCCGGCCGGCGCGCCCGCCGCCAGTTCGGCCAGCAGGCCGGGCACCTGCGGGTACTCCTCGGCCAGCCGCCCCTCGCCGTGCAGGGCGCGCAGCCGGTCCAGCGGGCCGGTCCGCTCGCCGGTGGCCGTGTTCACAACCGCGGTCACGGTCTCTCCTTCGCTGCCTCTGATGGACGCGCCGAGCCTGCGCGGACCCTCTTAAGGCGTCCTTGCGCGCAGGCCGGGGCGCAACGGCCGCTCCCGGGCCCGCGACGTCGTGTCGCCGGCCCGGGAGCTGGTGGTGACGGTGGTGTTCAGCGGCCGGCCGGCGCTCCGTCGCGCTCCGGCGCCTGTCCGGGACCGGGGGCGTTCCCGGCCGTCCCGGCCTGTTCCGCGGCCTGTTCCACGACGGCCGGTTCCTCGGCGGCCCGGCGGCGGCGCAGGCGGGAACGCACCCAGAAGGCCGCGCGGACCACGACGGCGATGATCGCCGCGGAGATCACCGGATGCCCCGGGGCTGGACGTGACGCATGGCAACTCCCGCTCTGCTGCTGGGACGGGGGACGGGTCGGGCCTCAGGCCGGGTCGGTCGTCCGCCCCGCGCGCAGGGCGGAGACGACGTTCCACAGGCGGTCCGGGGTGGAGAAGGTGTCGCTCACCAGCTCCCCGTCGGGGATGCCGATCCCGTACAACTGCTCCACCTGGACGAGGAGCTCGACCATGGCGAGCGAGTCCAGGCCCGCGGCGCGCAGGCTGGCGTCACCCGTCAGCGGGCCGCGGGCGGCGAGCCGGGGCAGGGTCTGGAGCAGCAGTTCCTCGAAGGCCGTGTCCCACGGCCGGTCCTGGCGGGTCTCGTCGGTCATGGGTGCTACCTCCGTGCGGTGGATGGGTCGGTGGTGCGGGCGGCGCCGTCGCCGGGCTCCAGGGCCCGGCGCTGCAGCGCCAGCCGGGTCGCGGAGACCACGCGGTCGCCGTCGACCAGCACCTCGGCCGGGGCCCGGTGGCCGAGGAAGCCGAGCAGGCTGGCGGTGAGGCCGTACGCGCCCACGTTGGGGACGGCGAGCAGGTCGCCGGAACGGACCCCGGGCAGCTCCACGGCCCGGGCCAGGATGTCCGCCGGGGTGCAGAGCGGACCGGCCAGGGTCACCGGCTCGGCCGGCTCCCCGGCGGCCGGGGTCCGGGCCGGCCCGGTCGGCTG
>NZ_JBIVVI010001143.1:0-2903 GCF_044757675.1 Kitasatospora sp. NPDC091257 | reverse complement strand
CCGGGCACACCCCCCGACCTGGCCGGACGACAGCGGCGGCCAGTCCCGAACGGACGGACACCACCCATGCCAGAGACCCTCCGGCGCGGCCTGGCGGGCCAGCTCGTGGGCACGCTCCGCGAGCGCGTCCTCACCGGCGAGATCCCGTCCGGAACCCGGATCAACGAGGTGGAGGTCGCCCGCGAGCTGGGCATCAGCAGGGGACCGCTGCGCGAGGCCATCCGGCAGCTCGTCAGCGAGGGCCTGCTCGTGCACGTGCCCAACAAGGGCGCCGTCGTCTTCGAGGCCGGCCCGCGGGAGGTCGAGGCCCTGTTCGAGCTGCGGTCCGCGCTGGAGACCGCCGCCGCGCGCCTGGCCGCCGAGCGGCGCGACCGCAAGGACGTCACGGCCCTGCGCCGGGCGTGCGAACAGTCGAGGAAGCTGATGACCGGGGGCCGCCGGTTCGCCCACCGCAGCAGTCTCGACTTCCACCAGGCGCTGCTCGACGCGGCCCGCAGCCCCCGGATCGCCGAACAGGTGGAGCGCGTGCACCAGCAGATCGCGGTGCTCCGCAGCCGGCACAACGTGCCGGCCTCGCACACCGAGGCCTCGATAACCGACCACGAGCACCTCGCGGAGGCCGTTGCCGAGGGCCGGGCCGACCGCGCCGCCGAGGTCATGGCCCGCCACCTCGACCGGGTCCGGGAGCAGATGATCGCGCACATGACGGAGCAGTGACGCCCAGCTGCCCAGCTGCCCACGGGCGACGGGCGACGGGCGACGGGCGACGGCCTCGGGTCGGGCCGGGCTACCGCGCCGCGACCGGCTCCCCGCTGTCCTGGTCGAGGTTGAACACCCGCCGATAGGAGTCGGTCACCACGGTGATCTGCTCCCGCCCGGTCCAGCTCGCCTCCACCAGCCGGGCGTCGCCCTGGTCCCTGCCGACGTCCGCCAGCGACCAGCGCCGGGCCGACCAGCCCTCACCGCTCTCCAGCAGCACCTGCCAGTGCTCGCCCGACTCCGGCCCGGTGGCGTACGAGCGGTGCACCACCACCAGGGCGCGCTCGGCCCCGGCCGGGGCGTCCTCCCGGCTGCGGGTCTCGGCCGCCGACACCTTGTGCGCGGCCACCACGCCGAGCAGGAACACCACCCCGGCGGTCACCGTGACGGTCCGGGTGGCCGTCCGCACCGCGGCCCGCAGGTCGCCCAGCCAGGCGGCCGCGATCAGCGCCGCCAGCGCGCCGCCGAGCAGCAGCTCCGGCCGGTTGAACAGGTCGGCCACCAGCATCCGCCCGCCCGACCGGCTCTCCCACTGCCCCTCGGTGTAGAGCAGCACGGCGGCCAGCCCGCCGGCCGCCAGCAGCCGGACCAGGACGCGCCTGGATCGGGACGTGCGTCGGTTCGTCGTCCTCCGGTTCATCGTCCCTCCGCCCCCGTTCCCCGTTCCCCCGTGGTCGCGGTCACAGCTCGGCGAGCAGCTTTCGGCCCTCCGGCCAGTCGCCCAGTCCGGAGTCGGAGTTGAGGTGCCCGTACGCGCCCGGCTCGACGTACCGGGCGCCCCAGGCGGCGGCGAACGCGCGGGCCCGCTCGGGGGAGACCCACGGGTCGTCGGTCGAGGAGACCACCACGGCCGGGAACGGCAAGGGCTCCAGTGCCACCGGGCGGAAGCCCACCAGCTCCGGGACCTCGGCGGTGTCGACGTCCGCCGGGGCCACCAGCAGCGCGCCCCGGACGGCGGCGGTCCGCCCGGCGGCGGCGGTGGCCGCCCAGTGGGCCGCCGTGACGCAGCCCAGGCTGTGGGCGACCAGTACCACCGGGCCCCGGGCGGCGGCCACCGCCGCGTCCACCCGGGCCACCCAGTCCGTCCGCTCCGGGTGGTCCCAGTCCGCCTGTTCGACCCGGCGGAAGGAGTCCGGCTCGGCCGCCTCCCAGCGGGTCTGCCAGTGCTCGGGGCCGGAGTTCTGGTAGCCGGGCAGGACGAGGTGGGTGGTGCGGTCGGGCATGGGCTTCTCCGGGAGGGGGACGGTCGTGGGCAGCAGGATTCTAGGACCCGGGCCGCCGGCCTCCGCAGCCGGGCGTCCCACCCGCGCGCACTCCCCGCAACCGGCGCACGCACGTCCGTATGCGCCGTTGCGCGCCCGGTGCGCCCCGTTGCCAACGGTGACCCCGGTACGGGAGGTTGGACCGGGCCCGGGCCGGCTGCCACCGCCCGGCGCCCGTACCCGACCTGAGGCTCGACCACGTGGAGGGATGTCGGCGATGACATCGAAGATCCTGCTCGTCACCGGGGACGCCGCCGAGTCACTGGAGGTGTTCTACCCGTACCAGCGGCTGCGCGAGGAGGGCTACCAGGTCGACATCGCGGCCCCGACGAAGAAGCGCCTCCAGTTCGTGGTGCACGACTTCGTCGAGGGGTTCGACACCTACACCGAGAAGCCCGGCTACACCTGGCCCGCCGACGTGGCCCTCGCCGACGTCGACCCGGCCGACTACGTGGCCCTGGTCATCCCCGGCGGCCGCGCCCCCGAGTACCTGCGCAACGACCCGGACGTGCAGCGGATCGCGCAGCACTTCTTCGCCGAGGACAAGCCCGTCGCCCAGATCTGCCACGGCCCGCTGATCACCGCCGCCGCCGGCGTGCTGAACGGCCGCCGCACCTCGGCCTACCCGGCGCTGGCCCCGGACATCAAGGCGGCGGGCGCCGAGTTCGTGGACGGCGAGGCCGTGGTGGACGGCACGGTCGTCTCGGCCCGCGCCTGGCCCGACCACCCGGGGTGGCTGCGCGCCTTCGTCGAGGTCCTGCGCACCAAGGCGCCGCTCGCCTGACGCGCGCCCCGGAGCCGTACCCCGAGCCGTACCCCGAGCCGTCCCGGGGTACGGCTCCGGGGCCGTTCCGGGTTCGCTCCGGGTCGGACCCAGCTCGG
>NZ_JBIVVI010001142.1:0-2903 GCF_044757675.1 Kitasatospora sp. NPDC091257 | reverse complement strand
GGCGGCGATGAAGACAGCCGCAGCTGTCTTTATCGAAGGGCGGCGCTCCTGGCGCGACGTCAGATGCTCGCCACGGAAAACGCTTAGTCCTCGGCCTGCGTCGGGGCTGCTTCGTCCGGGGTACGGACCTCGTCGTCCATGAACGGCGTTCCTTCCGTGTCGGCGTGGACGGTTCGCCGGTGCGCGCGACCAGAGCCGGGACCCGAAGGCTGTCCCGGGCGGGCTCCCGCTCTCCGGCTTGACCTTCTCACTGGTGTGAACACCTACCGTTCCCGCTGTCGGCGAAACCCCGGCCCGCGAAGGAGCACCCGATGTCAGCCACCCCGCTCGCCCGGATCTCCCGGCCGGCCGCCCACGCCGACGTGCGAACTGCGTGACGTGGTACTGGAGTTCCTCAAGGGATGACCGCCCCCCGGGGGAACACCCCGGCGAGCGGCGTCGTTCGCCAGGTCATGCGCATCGGAGAACTCGCCCACCCGAGGCTCGCCGACCTGGACTCGCGGATCGAGGGCCTCTCCCGCAGCAGCCGGGCGCTCTCCCACGACCTCGCCACCGCGCGCGACTACGGTCACGGGCGCGGCTACGGCGAGGGGCGGGCGGCCTGACGGGACGTAGGTCCCGACCCGGCGCTCCCCCGGCGCGCCGTCCCGCCACCGGCGGAGTGAACTGGACATAGTGCGACATACAGCTTGATCCCGAGCGTTCCGACAGTCCGAGCCGGACGCGCCGAGTATGTCGAGAGGTCCATCCGATGAGCAGCCAGCCGCCCCAGCCCGACCCGCCCGCGAAGGAGCCCGACGAACCCGCCGCGACCCTTCCGGTCGACCGGGCGGTGTTCGGCATCGGCGCCGTCCTGGTCCTGGCGGTGGTCGCGTGGGGCGTCTTCGCCGAGGACTCGCTCGGCCGCACCTCCGGCACGGCGCTCGACTGGGTGCTGCACAACTTCGGCTGGCTGTTCGTGGTGGCCGCCGACGTCTTCCTCGTCGTCGCCCTGCTGCTCGCGTTCAGCCGCTTCGGCCGGATCCGGCTCGGCCGCGACGACGACGAGCCCGAGTTCTCCACCGTCGCCTGGATCGCCATGATGTTCAGCGCCGGCATGGGCATCGGCCTGATGTTCTACGGCGTCGGCGAGCCGCTCCAGCTCTTCGCCACCCCGCAGCCCGGCTCCGGCGTGGAGCCGCAGAGCTCGGCCGCCGCCCAGCAGGCCCTGGAGTTCTCGCTCTTCCACTGGACCCTGCACCCGTGGGCGATCTACGCGGTCGGCGGCCTGGCCCTCGCCTACACCACCTTCCGCAAGGGCCGGGGCAACCGGATCTCCGCCGCCTTCGTCCCGCTGATCGGACAGCGCGGCGCGGACGGCTGGGCCGGGCGGACGATCGACCTGCTGGCCGTGTTCGCCACCGTCTTCGGCTCCGCGACCAGCCTCGGCCTCGGCGCGCTCCAGGTCGCCGACGGGCTCGGCTACATCTCGTCCGTCCGCAACACCCAGAACGCCCAGCTGATCATCATCGCCTCGCTGAGCGCCGCGTTCGTGGTCTCCGCGTTCTCCGGGGTCCACAAGGGCGTGAAGTGGCTCTCCACGGCGAACGTCGTGCTCGCCTCGCTGATCATGGTCTTCGTCTTCGTGGTCGGTCCGACCGTGTTCGTGCTGGACGCGATTCCGTCCTCGGTCGGCGGCTACCTCTCCGACCTGCTCGCCATGTCCACCCAGACCGGCGCCTTCACCGACGAGGGCTGGCTCGGCTCCTGGACGATCTTCTACTGGGCCTGGTGGCTCTCCTGGGCGCCCTTCGTCGGCACCTTCATCGCCCGGATCTCGCGCGGCCGCACCGTCCGGCAGTTCCTGCTCGGCGTGCTGCTGGTGCCCAGCGGGGCGACGGTCGTCTGGTTCTGCGTGATGGGCGGCACCGCGATCCGGCTGGTCACCACCGGTGCGGCCGACCTGGTCGCGACCATCCCGCAGGGCCCGGAGGCCTCCCTGTTCGAGATGCTGCGCTCGCTGCCGCTCGGCTCGGTGACCAGCGTGGTCGCGGTGCTGCTGGTGATGACCTTCTTCATCACCAGCGCCGACTCGGCCTCGCTGGTGCTCGGCTCGCTCTCCAGCCGGGGCTCGCTGCATCCGCGGACCTGGCTGGTGGTGGTCTGGGGCGTGCTGATGGGCGGGGTCGCGGCGGCCCTGCTGCTGGCCGGCGGGCTGACCGCGCTGCAGAACGCGACGATCCTGGTCGCGCTGCCGTTCGTGGTGGTGATGCTGCTGCTGTGCGTCTCGCTGGTGAAGGAGCTCCGCGAGGACCCGGCCGCCGCGCCCTCCCGCTTCCGCCCGCCGCACGGCCTGCGGGACGCCGTCCGGGAGGCCGTCGGCGAGTCCGGAACGCGCCGCTGACCTGCGCATACGCCCCGGCCGGCGACGGTTGGGGCGTGTGCGGCCAACCGACGCCAAACCCCCGTCGGGACTTCACCCGCGCGTACCGACCGTTCACGCCGCCCTGGAAACCTCCCTGTCATGAACGCCAACCCTCAGGCGCCCCATCAGGAACCGCGCTTCCCCCTGCCCCAACGGCACCGCCGGCTGCTCGCCGCCACCGCCGTCCTCGTCTCCATCGCCCTCGGCACCCTGGGCGTCGGCGCCACCGTGGAAACCGTCGAACACGGCCCCTTGGCCAGCGCCTCCGCCAGCAAGTAGCAACCGCCCCGCCCGGCACCGCGGTCCCGTCCCGGACCCGGTGCTTCTTGCTCTCCCGGCCCGGAACCACCACGCTCCCCGGCCCGGAGCCACCATGCTTCCCGGCCCGAGCCCGTCGCGCCTTCCGCCCGAGCCGGGCCCCGCCGCCGGAGAGCGGCGTCCCCCGCTACGCCCGCTGCTCGGCGCGGGGGCCGGCCGGGGGCGGGACCAGCGGGCCGGG
>NZ_JBIVVI010001141.1:0-2907 GCF_044757675.1 Kitasatospora sp. NPDC091257 | reverse complement strand
AGCCGGCCTCCGCTTCGGCCCCCGAGCCGGCCCCCGGGCCGGCCTCAGCTTCGGCCCCCGGGCCCGCGCCGGTCCGTACGGTCCGTTCCGAGCTCCGGGGAGCGGTGCTCCACGTCGAGCTGGACAGCCCGGAGACCGGGAACGCCGTCACCTCCGCCATGCTGGACGAACTCCTCGCCGTCCTCGCCGTGCCCGACCCGGCCGTGCGGGTGATCGTGCTGTCCGCGGCGGGCCGGGACTTCTGCCTCGGCGGCGACCGCGAGGAACTCCTCGCGGGCCTGGACGAGGACCCGACCGGCGGCCGGATACGCAGCTACGGGGACAGGGCGCGCAGGGTCTGCGACGCCCTCACCAACAGCCCCGCCGTGACCGTCGCACGGGTCCAGGGCCGGGCGACCGGCGCCGGCTTCGCCCTGGCGCTCGCCTGCGACCTGCGGGTCGGCGCCGACAACGCCGTCTTCCGGCTGCCCGAGCTGGCCCTGGGCCTGCCCGTCGCCTGGGGCGGGCTGCTGCCCCGCCTGCTCCACGAGGTCGGCGCGGCCCGGGTCCGGGAGATCATCCTCACCGGCCGGCCGGTCGGCGCGGTGGAGGCGCGGGAGCTCGCCATCCTGCAGCGGGTCGTCCCCGAGCAGGACCTGGACGGGGCGGTGGACGAGTGGGCCAGGCCCGTCACGCGCCGCCCCGAGGCCGCCCTGCGGGTCACCAAGACGCTGCTCGCCTCGCACGCCTCGGCCACCCGGCTGGCCGACGCCTCCGTGCTCGACTCCGAGCTGATGGCCTCGGTCCTCGCCGCCGCCCACTACACCCGCGGCCTCGCCGCCCGGCACCCGGTCGACTGACCCGGTGCCTGCGAAGGGGCCCGCGTCCTGGGGGACGCGGGCCCCTTCCGCGCGTGGGAAAACGATTGTGGATCGTGCCCGCACGTTCGCTACCGTGTGCGATCGACGAAGGGGAGGGGATCACCGTGAGGACGATCCACAACACCCGTGCGGCGGTGGCCGTACTGACGATGGCTCTGGTCGCGGCCGGAGCGGCGGCCTGCGAGGGGGACAAGGGCGGCGAGGGCAAGGGCGGCGCCGCGGCGGCGGCCGCCACGCCGCCGCAGCCGTTCGGCGCGAACGGCTACCGGGGACTGCAGCTGTCGATGACCAAGGACGAGGTGCTCGCCGCCGGGGCCCTGGAGCCGTCGCCGGTCTCGGTGCTGAACGGCTGCACCGACTACGCGTACAAGGGCGGCCCGGCGCCGGATCCGGTCCGGATGGCGAACGAGGCGGAGGTCCACGCGAAGGCCGGCAAGGCGCTGGCCAGGATGGACGAGATGAGGGCGAAGCGGAAGACGGTCCCGCCGCTGGCGGCCGGGGCCTCGCTGAAGGAGCTGCAGGAGCACAGCGCGCGCCTCCAGGAGCAGCTCCAGCAGGATGCCGCCGACCAGAAGGAGTTCGCCGAGCTCCAGAAGGACCTGGACCTCGTCACGCCCGCCCGCAAGGCCCGGGACGAGGCCCTCAGGGCCACCGGCCGGGTCAACTTCGGCACCGAGGGTCTGCGCCAGGTGGTGGCGCCCGCGGACGCCCGCACCGCCGAGGGCGTCGGCGCGGGTTCGACGGAGGAGGAACTCAAGCGCGCCTACGAGGGCAAGGAGCTCAAGCCGACCAAGGGCGGCACGTACGAACTCCCGGCCGAGAGCGGCAGCGGCGGCCCGGACTGGTTCTACGAGTTCACCGTGGCCGACGGCAAGGTGGCCGGCCTCGCCCTGGTCAAGCACAACACCTACTGTTCCTGAGAACTCAATTGTGGATCATGGTCGTGGCCCCGGTACGGTGATCGCCGGTACGACCAAGGGGGATTGCGACATGGGAAAGACGCGCAGGTCGATGCGTGCGGTAGGGGTCGGCGTCTCGGTGGCGCTGCTCGCCGTCGGGGCGGCGGCCTGTTCCACCGGCTCCTCCGACAAGGGGAAGGACGGCACGGCCAAGGCCCAGGCCGCCACCGGGGCGCCCACGGCGGCGCCCACGCCGAAGGGGCCCGAGGCCTTCGCGGCAGCCGGGTACCGGGGGCTGAAGCCGGGGATGGCCAAGGACGCCGGGCTGGCCACCGGAGCCCTGGAGAGCGCACCGGTCTCGCTGCTCGAAGGCTGCACGGACTTCGTCTACAAGGGCGGCCCGGCACCGGACCAGGCCCGGATGGCCGCCGAGGCGGCCACCGAGGCCCGGTACAAGGACCTGAACGCCAAGGCCGACGCGGCCAGCGGGAAGGCGCCCGCCCCGGCGGGCACCCTGCCGCCGAACGCCTCCGCCAAGGACGCGGCGGCCGCCGCCGCGGGCTCGGCCGCGGGGGCCGCGGACTCGGCCGCCGCCGCCAAGCTGATCGCCGACTCGACGATGGCCCTGGTCGACCTGAGGGTGGCGAAGGAGGCCAAGGAAGCGGCGTACCTGGCCACCGGCCGGGTCTCCTTCGCGGCGACGGGCCTGCGCGAGCTGGTCGCCCCGGCGGAGGCGAAGACGGCCGAGGGCATCGGCGCCGGTTCCACCCTGGAGGCGCTCCAGCAGGCGTACGGCGCCAAGGGCCTCCAGCAGGCCAAGAGCGGCACGTACGTGCTGCCGGTCGAGGGACAGCAGGGCTGGCAGTACGAGTTCACCGTGGACGGCGCGAAGGTCGCCGGGATGGCCGTGGTGAACCGCGACATCAAGTGCGCCTGACGGCCTGACCGGTCGGCGGCGGAGGCCCCGACGAACCACCGGGTTCGTCGGGGCCTTTGCCGTGCTCCGGCGGGAACCCGGCGGCCCGTGCGGACAGGTGGGGGTGTGGAACTGTCACAGCGGGCGCGATTGAGGAGCGGCGACCAGTGGGCGTTCGGGGAGGTGCTCGACGGGCCCGGCGGCCCGCCCGTAGCGGGACCGCAACCGGGGG
>NZ_JBIVVI010001140.1:0-2907 GCF_044757675.1 Kitasatospora sp. NPDC091257 | reverse complement strand
GGTGGTTCCAGACTGTGCGGTATGCGACATGAGCTGTCCAATATCCGGCGGCACCCCTGTCCATGCCAAGAATGTTCGATTCGGGCCCACCATGCGGACCCTGCCGAAACCTACTGTGATCATGCTGTGACCAGGAGTTGTTCCGGTCCGGTTCCGACAATGCCCGAGGGCGGGGGTTTGTCCGAAACCGTGCCGTTCGCCCAGTGGATCACCGCGTAGGTTCACAGGTGTTCACTCACCTGGACTCTCACGGAGGAGCCCCGATGGCCACTGCCACCACCCCGATACCGCGCCGCACCGTCCTCGCCGACCTGCTGCCCGCCGCCTCCACCCGCCTCGGCGCCCAGGCCCGCGACCTGGCCCTGGTGGCCGGCGGCGCCGCGCTGACCGGCCTGGCCGCCCAGCTGTCGGTGAACGTCCCCGGCTCGCCGGTGCCCGTCACCGGCCAGACCTTCGCCGCCCTGCTGGTCGGCACCGCGCTCGGCGCCCGCCGGGGCGTCGCCTCGATGGTGCTCTACCTGCTGGCCGGCATGGCGGGCCTGCCCTGGTTCGCCGAGGGCACCTCGGGCTGGGCGACGGCCTCCTTCGGCTACGTGATCGGCTTCGTCCTCGCCGCCGCCGTGACCGGTGCGCTGGCCCGCCGCGGCGCCGACCGCACCCCGGTCAACACCGCCGTCACCATGGTCCTCGGCAGCCTCGCCATCTACGCGGTCGGCGTCCCGTACCTCGCCCTGTCGCTGCACGTGTCGCTCGCCCGCGCCGCCGAGCTCGGCCTCTACCCGTACCTGGTCGGCGACGCCGTCAAGGCCGCCTTCGCCGCCGGCGCCCTGCCGCTGGCCTGGAAGCTGCTCGGCCGGCGCTGATCCGCCCGGCCGGCCCGCGTCGCCCGGCCGCCCCGCGCCGCCGTCCCACCCGGTCGGCGCCCCCGTTGTCGGGCCCGGGCGCACGCGCATGCCACACTCATGGCATGCGCGTGTACCTGGGCTCAGACCATGCCGGATACGAACTGAAGAACCACCTCGTGGAGTGGCTCAAGGGGGCCGGCCACGAGCCGGTCGACTGCGGGCCGCACATCTACGACGCCGAGGACGACTACCCGCCGTTCTGCCTGCGTGCCGCCGAGCGCACCGCCGCCGACGAGGACGCCCTGGGCATCGTGATCGGCGGCTCGGGCAACGGCGAGGCGATCGCCGCCAACAAGGTCAAGGGCGTCCGGGCCGCGCTGGCCTGGAGCGTGCAGACCGCCGAGCTCGGCCGTCAGCACAACAACGCCAACGTGATCTCCATCGGCGGCCGCATGCACACCCAGGAGGAGGCCACCGAGTTCGTCGAGGTCTTCCTCAAGACCCCGTACAGCGGCGAGCCCCGGCACACCCGCCGGATCGAGATGCTGAGCGAGTACGAGACCACCGGCGAGCTCCCGCCGATCCCGGCCCACCACCCGCAGGGCTGATCCCGCCACCCACCCTCCCCGACGGCCGGCCGCACGCTCCCGTGCGACCGGCCGCCGCCGTGTCCGGACACCTCCGGACGGCCCTGGACGCCCCCGGACCTCGCCCGACGGGCCCGCGGCGGCCCACTCCGCCTGTGGGATCGGCCACAGGCCCCGGCGCTCGGACACCCCCGTACGCGGGGCGCGCACGCCGCCCGCACGGCTCCGTACGCCCAACCGGCGTACGCCTCCTGACGGCACGCCCGCAACCCCGCCGATCGGCCGAAACCCGCCGGGCGCCCCGCGTTCCGGCACCCGCGCCCGCCCCCGGCCCGTCGACGCCGGGCCGTGCCCGTGGATAGGGTCGGACCCCATGGCTGGCAGAGCGCCGGGCACACCGCCCCAGACGACTGCGACGAGGCCCGGCGCCGCCACGGCGTCCGAGTCCGTGACGGCCCGGTTGCGCAAGAGGGTCCGCCGGGTCCGCCGAAGGCTGCGCACAGCCGGTGTGGACTACTTCCGCGGCGGCGCCGCCGACTGGCCGGTGCTCTGCGCGCTCGCCCTGCTCGTCCCGCTGCTGATCCTGCTCAACATCTGGATGCCCGACTGGGCCCCGCCCACCTCCCTGGTCCTGCCGATCCTGGCCGGCGCCCTGCTGCTGCGCCCCGGCAGCCTGGTGGTGCTCTACGCGCTGGCCGCGCTCGGCCTCTCCTCCGAGTCCGTGATCCACACCGGCCAGCGGGTCGCCAGCGACAACCCCGAGGCGTACATCTACGGCGTGACCCCGGGCGCGGCCCTGGTGGTCGGCGCCGCCGGGGTGGGCGGCCTGCTGCTCGCCCAGTTCCGGGCCCGGGTCGGCGTGCCCTGGTGGGGCGGCTCCACCATGCTGTTCGACCTGCGCGAGCGGCTGCGGGTGCAGAGCCGGGTGCCCGAGCTGCCGGAGGGCTGGCACGCGGACATGGCGCTGCGTCCGGCCGGCGGCCAGTCCTTCTCCGGGGACTTCGTGGTCGCCGCCCGCACCGGCCCCGGCCAGCGGCTGCTGGAGGTGGTCCTCGCGGACGTCTCCGGCAAGGGCATGGACGCCGGCTCCCGCGCGCTGCTGCTCTCCGGCGCCTTCGGCGGCCTGGTCGGCTCGCTGCCCGCGCACGACTTCCTGCCCGCCGCCAACGGCTACCTGCTGCGCCAGTCCTGGGAGGAGGGCTTCGCCACCGCCGTCCACCTGGTGCTGGACCTGGACACCGGGGAGTACGAGCTGCTCTCGGCCGGGCACCTGCCGGGCATGCAGCGGCTGGCCGGGGAGGGGCGCTGGGAGGTCAAGCAGGCCGAGGGTCCGCTGCTCGGGATCTACGACGGCGCCAAGTTCGAGGGCGTGCGCGGCCGGCTGAACCGGGGCGACGTGCTGATGCTGTGCACCGACGGCATGGTCGAGGCCCCGGGCCGGGACCTCGGGGAGGGCATGGACCGGCTGATGGGGG
>NZ_JBIVVI010001139.1:0-2911 GCF_044757675.1 Kitasatospora sp. NPDC091257 | reverse complement strand
GTCGGCGCAGCTGGTCGCCGACGGTGCGGTCCACGCCGGTGCCGCCCACCTGCTGCTCGGGCTGGAGCACGGACGCTTCCTGTCCGTCACCGACCCGCCCGAGTGGGCCCGCCCGGCCGTCGAGCGGTGCCGCAACGAGCGCACCTGGCCGGTGCTGGCCGGGCCGGACGGCGACCGCTCGGTGGTGCTGTCCTCGCCGATCATCCTGGAGGACCACCCGCGGATCGCCCCGGAGAGCCTCGGCACGCTGTACGACGCCACCGAGATCGACGAGATCCTGGCGCTGCGGACGGCCGCCCTGACCGAGGAGGAGAAGCGGGAGGCCCGCGGCACCGACGAGCGGGCCGGCGCGGTGATCGACCTGGCCGAGTCCATGCCCCCCGAGGTGCTGGAGCGGCTGCACGGGGCCGTCCGCGGGCTGCGCGAGGTCACCGGCGGCGGCGCCGTCGACGGCGGCGAACAGCCCTGGTGGGACCCGGGCGACGACCCGGCGGTCGACCCCGAGCGGGACCGGGTGCTGGTCGACGGCCACGAGGTCGGCGCCGGCAGCCGGGTCCTGCTGCGGCCCGGCCGGCGGCGCACCGACGCCCAGGACCTCTTCCTGGACGGGCGGACCGGCGTCGTGGAGGCGGTGCTGCACGACCTGGACGGATCGGTGCACCTGGCCGTCACCGTGGAGGACGACCCGGGCGCCGACCTGTGGCGGGCCCAGGGGCGGTTCCGCTACTTCCAGCCCGACGAGGTCACACCGCTGGAGGGATCGTGACGACGGGCTCGACGGTGCTGGTCGCCGGGGTGGGCAACATCTTCCTCGGCGACGACGGCTTCGGGGTCGAGACCGTCCGGCGGCTGTCCGCCCACCCGCTGCCGGCCGGCGTCGAGCTGGCCGACGTCGGCGTGCGCGGCGTGGACCTCGCCTACCGGCTGCTCGACGGCTACCGCACCGCCGTCCTGGTGGACGCCACCTGCCGGGGCGGGGCGCCCGGCACCGTCTACCTGATCGAGGCGGACACCGGAGAGCCGCTGGAGGTGCCGGTCCTGGACGGGCACCGGATGGGGCCGGACGCCGTACTGGCGCTGCTGGCCACGCTCGCCGCCGGCACCGGCGGCGAGCCGCCGGAACGGGTGCTGGTGGTCGGCTGCGAGCCGGCGTCGCTGGAGGAGGGCATCGGGCTGAGCGAGCCCGTCGCCGCCGCCGTGGAGGAGGCGGTCCGAGTGGTCCTGCGGGTCGTGGACGAGGCCGCGCAGCCGGAGAAGGAGACAACACCATGCTGAGGAAACTGTTCTGCGTCGCCCTGCTGGCGGCAATCGGCGCACTGGTCTGGCAGAGCCTGCCGGACATCAAGCGGTACCTGCACATCTCCCGGATGTGAGCCGTGTGAGCCGTGTGAGCCGATGTGACCGGATGTGATCCGAGGTGGGGAGCGGATTGCTGCGAACGGCGCAGCCCCGCGTGCGGTGGCGGCGCGGCTGCGGGCCGACGCCGCCACCGCGCCCTGTAATGGGGCGCGTTGCCGCCCGCTCCGAGAAGGGACCCATGCACGAGATGTCGATCGCCGAAGCCGTCGTCGAGCAGGTGGACACGGCCGCGCGCGAACACGGGGCCCCCGGGGTGGCGCGGGTGCGTCTGCGGGTCGGGGAGCTGGCCGGCGTGGTGCCCGAGGCCCTCGACTTCTGCTTCGAACTCGCCTGCACCGGAACGTTGGTGGCGGGCGCCGTGCTGGACACCGAATCCGTCGCGGCCCGGGCCCGCTGCACCCCCTGCGCGGTCGAGTGGGCGGTCGGCATGCCGCCGGACCTCGGCTGCCCGAGCTGCTCCGGCGGTGGCGGCGTCGAGCTGCTGTCCGGCCGAGAACTGCAGATCCTCGACGTCCAGTGGGCCGAAGCCCGGGACGTCCGGGCCGAGGTCCGGGACGTCCGGGCCGAACAGAAAGGCTGATGCCGATGTGCCGCACGGTCGACCTCCGTCAGGCGGTCCTCGCCCGCAACGACGACAGCGCCCGCCGGCTGCGGGAGGCGCTGGAGGCGCGGGGGACGGTCGCGGTGAACCTGCTGTCCAGCCCCGGCAGCGGAAAGACCGCGCTGCTGGAGGCCGAGCTGGGGCTGGCCCGGCGGCGCGGGGTGGAGGTCGCCGCGCTGACCGCCGACCTCGCCACCGAGAACGACGCCCGCCGGCTGGCCCGCTCGGGCGCCCCGGTGAAGCAGGTGCTCACCGACGGGCTCTGCCACCTGGAGGCGCGGATGCTCGCCGGGCACCTGGACGGCTGGCTGCCGGCCGAGTGCCGGCTGCTGTTCGTGGAGAACGTCGGCAACCTGGTCTGCCCGGCCTCCTACGACCTCGGCGAGACGCTGAGGGTGGTGCTGGCCTCGGTGACCGAGGGCGAGGACAAGCCGCTCAAGTACCCGACGGCCTTCGGGCTGGCCAACCTGGTGCTGGTGACCAAGACGGACCTCGCCGCGGCGGCCGAGTTCGACGAGGCGGCGTTCCTGGCCAACGTCCAGCGGGTCAACCCCGGGGTGACGGTGCTGAACACCTCCGCCCGGACGGGCGAGGGCGTCGGGGCGCTGCTGGACCGGGCGCTGGCCGTGCTGGAGGGGGCCGAGCCGCACCGGCCGGTGATGTCGGCGGCGCCGCACGACCACGGGCACGCGCACGACCACGGGCACGCGCACGACGACGGGGATGAGCGCGGGGACGGGCACGATCACGATCACGATCACGACCACGGGCACCACCACGGCCGCTCCGCCGTGGGGGAGCGCGCGTGACGGCCGGTCACCCCGGGCTCGACCGCGAGCGGCGGCGGGTCGCCGTCCGCGGCCTGGTGCAGGGGGTCGGCTTCCGCCCGTTCGTCCACACGCTGGCCGGTGAACTCGGCCTGGCCGGCACCGTCACCAACACCGGCGAGGG
>NZ_JBIVVI010001138.1:0-2912 GCF_044757675.1 Kitasatospora sp. NPDC091257 | reverse complement strand
GCACCAGGTGCAGCTGGAGCTCCTCCAGCGGCACCGAGCGCTCGACCAGCCACTCCAGCGAGGTGATCTCGGCGTTGGCGATCCAGAGGCCCCGGGTCCTTCCCGCTACCGCCGCCGCCCCGCCGCCAGCAGCTCGGGCACGCTGGCGAGCTTCACCCGGGGCCGCCCCTCGGCCTCGCCGCGCTCGCGTTCCGCGCGCTCCACCGCCCGCAGCTCCCGCAGCCCCACCGCGTCCGGCCGCCGGTGACGCACCAGCCGCTCGAAGTCCTTGCGGCCCGCCTCCGGGACGGGCAGCGCCCGGGCGGCCGCGTCGTCCAGCAGCGCGTCCACGGTCTCCCGCGCGCAGGCCCGGTTGGCGCCGATCCCGCCGGACGGCCCGCGCTTGGCCCAGCCCACCACGTACGTCCCCGGCAGCGGCCGGCCGGTCGCCGGGTCGACGACCCGCCCGTTCCGGTGCGCGACCGTCCCGGCCCGCTCGTCGAACGGCAGCCCGGGCAGCGGTACGCCCCGGTGTCCGATCGAGCGCACCACCAGCCCGGCCCGGAGCACGTCCGTCGCCCCCGTGCCCTCGACCCGGCCGTCCGCCGTCGGGGTGGTCCGCTCGACGGTCAGGGCCTCGACCCGCCCG
Organism: Kitasatospora sp. NPDC091257; assembly: GCF_044757675.1. NCBI lineage: Bacteria > Bacillati > Actinomycetota > Actinomycetes > Kitasatosporales > Streptomycetaceae > Kitasatospora > Kitasatospora sp. NPDC091257. The sequence continues at coordinate 2,284 of NZ_JBIVVI010001138.1, read as the reverse complement.
TCCCCGGAGAGTTCGACCGGCGCCGACAGGAACCGCAGCACGATCCGCCGCCCCGGCCCGGGCTCCGCGGACCCGTCGAACGGCACCAGCGGCAGCCCGGCCAGCAGCCCCGCTCCCGCCGCCGCTCCCGCCGCCGTGCCCGACTCCGCGCCGGACCCCGGTCCCGCTTCCGCCCCCGCCGCCTCGATCGCCGCCCGCACCTCCGGGTGGTCCTCGACCACCACCTCTACGCCCGGCAGCTGCCGCAGGGCCAGGAACTCCGCCCTGGTCCACGCCGCCTGTCCGGGCCCGCGCCGGGCGAGCAGCACGACCTCCCGGACCCGGCTGCGGCGCAGCGCGGCCAGGGCGTGGTCGGCGATGTCGGTGGCGGCGAGCCGGTCGGGGTCGGTGAGCAGGATGCGGGCGATGTCCACCGCGACGTTGCCGTTGCCGATCACCACCACGCGCTGGGCCGACAGCTCCACCGCGTCGGCGGGCACGGTCGGTTCGGCGTTGTACCAGCGGACGAAGGCGGTCGCGGGCAGGCTGCCCGGCAGGTCCTCGCCGGGGACGCCGAGCCGTCGGTCGGCGGCCGCGCCGACCGCGTACACCACCGCGTGGTGGTGCGCGGCGAGCTCCTGGTGGGTGAGGTCCGTGCCGATCTCCACGTTGAGGTGCATCCGCAGCCGGGGGTCGCGGAAGACGCTCGCGAAGCTCTCCGCGATCCGCTTGGTGGACTGGTGGTCGGGCGCGACGCCGTGCCGCAGCAGGCCGCCGGTGACCGGCAGCCGGTCGATCATGGTGATCTCGGCGCTGGTGCCGCGCAGCAGTTCCTGCGCGGTGTACCCGGCGGAGGGGCCGGTGCCGACGACCGCGATCCGCAGCGCGCCGAGCTCGTCCGGCAGGCTGCGCGGGAAGCTGGGCGCGCCCCAGGCGTGGTCGCTGGGGTGGTCGCGGAACCAGTCGCGGTTGAGGTCGCCGAACACGGTGTCGGGCCCGCGCAGCCGGTCGACCGGGTACACCGCGTCCACCGGGCAGGCGTCCGCGCAGGCGCCGCAGTCGATGCAGGCCCGCGGGTCGATGTACAGCATGTCGGTGGTGCCGAACTCCGGCTCGTCCGGGGTCGGGTGGATGCAGTTGACCGGGCAGACGGACACGCACGAGGCGTCGTTGCAGCAGGTCCGGGTGATCGCGTAGGCCATGGCCGGGTGGGGTCCTCGCTGCGCGTGGGGGATGGGGCGGCTTGGTGACGACGGTCCGTCAGAGCATGTGCACCCGGCGGTAGACGGCCGCCGAGCGGCTGGTGAGCAGTCCGGTCTCGGCGAGGAAGGCCATCAGGTGCCGGGAGCTGGTGCGCATCATCGCCTTGCGGTGCTCGCTGGCCCGCACCTCGGCGAGCGCCCGCTGCACGTCGAGCCCGGCGGCCTTGTAGACGCCCGGGTGCACCATGCTGGTGACGATGACGTACGCGCCCACGGCGATGCCGGTGGCGGAGGCGCGCCGGCGGGCGGGGCTCGCGTGGCGCATCCGCTCGCGGATCTCCTGCCGGGCGAACTTCATGTGCCGGGACTCCTCGACCACGTGGATCCGGGAGGTGCCGCGGACGATCTCCAGGACGTTCTCGCCGCGCATCCAGTCGCGCTGCATGACGTCGAGCACCTCTTCGGCCACCAGGATGCCGCCGTAGGCGAGTTCGCCCTTGGCGAGCGCCTTGAAGGCGCGGCCGGCCTGGGCGATCAGCTTGTGCGGGCGGTAGGCGGGGACGCCCATCTTGGCGCAGGCCCGGGCGAACATGATCGAGTGGCGGCACTCGTCGGCGATCTCGGTGAGCGCGAACTGGAACGCGGCGTCGGCGGGGTTCCTGAGGTACTGGTCGCGCAGCACCATCTGCTGGAGGATCATCTCGAACCAGATGCCGGTGTTCATGATCGAGCAGACCTCGTGCCGGGTGAGCACGACCCGCTGGCGCTCGGTCATCTCGCCCCACAGCCGGGTGCCGTAGAGGGTGCTCCACTCCGGGTTGAGGCCGTAGTGGTCCTCCGGGAGGGGGGCGTCCCAGTCGATCTCGGTCGAGGGGTCGTAGGAGAGGGTGGCGGCCGACTCCAGCAGCCGCTTCGAGACGTCGTCGTCGGCCTCGGTGTGGCCGTGCCCCGTCTGCCGGGTGAGCGCCATGGCTGCCTCCAGGTGCCTGTCTCCGCGGGCTCCCGCTCACCCGCTTATTAGACGGACAGTACAATAAGAGCCGGTCGCCGAGAACCCCCTGTGCGGCAACGACCCGGCGCGCGGCCGTATGGTTCGCGCCCCC
>NZ_JBIVVI010001137.1:0-2915 GCF_044757675.1 Kitasatospora sp. NPDC091257 | reverse complement strand
GGCCGGTCGGTCGAAATGGGGGGCCGATGGGGGGATTGCCTCCCCCCAGAGGATGACCCCGCTCCACATCCGTGCCGATGTGGCTTTGTCAAGAGGCTTCTAATGTTGGAGTAGTCGAGAGTTCGGGGATTCGGAGAAAGTTGTGATTCACAGGACCCACGCGGGGGGCGTGCGAAAGGGGCCGCTGGCAATCGCCGGATCGGCCGCTGTCGCCGAGTGGGGAACGTTGTTCGCGACGGTCCGGGACACGGTGGTGCGAAAGAAGTTCGCCGCCGTTCCGCTGGCCACGGTCGCGACGTTTCTGATCCTGCTGTTCAGCATCGTCCAGCACCTGCCGGGCGGAGAGCGTTTCGTCAACAACATCGGGGTGGTGCGGGCGGCGCTGCCGCTGGACGTCTCGCTGCTGCGGACCCCGCTCTCGCTGTACGTGCCGGCGCTGGACCTTCCGGTCTGGGGGGCGCTGGCCCAGGTCTTCGTGGTCTTCGCGATCGCCGAGATCGTGCTCGGCCGGCGGATGACCCTGGTGGTCGCCTACACCTGCACCCTGGCGGGCACGCTGTTCGCCCGGGTCGGCGTGGCGATCGGGCCGCACCACCTGTTCGGCTTCCCGAAGTGGGTCGCCTACGTGCGGGACACCGGGCCCTCGGCCGCGGTGGTGGCGCTGGCGATCTGCATCGCGTTCCGCTGCCGGGCCTGGTTCACCGGCGGCCTGGTGGTGGCGGTGATGATCGGCGAGGCGGTGGTGCTGCCGAACCTGGCCGGCCTGGAGCACGTGGTCGCGGTGGTCACCGCGCTGCTGATCGCCGTCTCGGTCGAGGTCTTCGGGGACTTCTGGCCGAGGGTGCTGGCCGGGGTCGGCGCCGCCGCCTCGGTGGCCGCGGCCGCCTCGCGGGAGGTCGCGGTGGAGGCCCGGCGGCGCCGCTCGGCGGGCGCCGTCATCCCCTGACGGGTGCCGACGACGTTCCACCGGCCGCGTACGGGTGCCCGTACGCGGCCGTTCGGCGCCCGGCGGCCGTCGGCGCGGCCGTCAGGCGTGCGGGAGCGGGAGCTCGAACCAGACGACCTTGCCCACCGCCTTGCGGGCGGTGCCCCAGCGTTCGGCGAGCTTGGTGACCAGGGTGAGGCCGCGACCGGTCTCGCCCAGTTGCTCGGCCGGCTCCAGCGAGGGCAGGTTGTGATTGTCGTCGCTGACCTCGACGAGCAGTTTGTCCACCCGGATCAGCTGGAGCTTCACGGTGTCCCGGGCGACCCGGACGGCGTTCGTCACCAGTTCGCTGACCAGCAGTTCGGTGGTGTCGCTGAGCGCCTCCAGGTGCCAGCCGGCCAGCTGCTCGCGCACCAGCGAGCGGGCCCGGCCGACCTCGCGGTGGTCCACGGCGAGGTCCCAGGTGGCCACCTCGGACGGGGCGACCCCGTCGAAGCGGGCCACCAGCAGGGCGACGTCGTCCTTGCGGTCGTCCGAGTGCAGCCGTCGCAGCACCTCGTCGCAGGCCTGCTCGGGGCTCTGCCGGGGGTCGATCAGATTGCCGCAGAGCGCGGCCAGGCCGGCCCCTATGTCCCCGCCCCGGACCTCGACCAGGCCGTCGGTGCAGAGCACCAGCATCGAGCCGTCCGAGACGTCGATGGTCTTGGCGACGAACGGCACCCCGCCGACGCCGATCGGCGCGCCGGCCGGGATCTCCAGCAGCTCGCCGCTGCCGTCCGGGTGCACCAGGACCGGCGGGACGTGGCCGGCGCTGGCCAGCTCGCAGGTCCGGTTGATCGGGTCGTAGACCGCGTACAGGCAGGTCGCGAGGTGGTCGTCGCCGAGCTTGTGGGCCAGGTTGTCCAGGTGGCGCAGCAGCTGGCCGGGTGGCAGGTCCAGGGCGGCGAGGGTCTGCATGGCGGTGCGGAAGCGGCCCATCGCGGCCGCCGAGTGCAGGCCGTGGCCCATCACGTCGCCGACCACCAGGGCGACCCGGCTGCCGGGCAGCTGGATCGCGTCGAACCAGTCGCCGCCGACCTCGGCCTTGGGGTCGCCGGGCAGGTAGCGGTGGGCGATCTGCACGCCGGGGATCTGCGGCGGGCGGGTCGGGATCATCGAGCGCTGCAGGGTGGTGGCGACCCGCGCCTCGGCGCGGTGCAGCCGGGCGTTGTCCAGCGACAGCGCGGCGCGGGCGGCCAGCTCCTTGAAGGTCGCGGCGTCGCCCTCGTCGAACCGGGCGCGGTCCGGCAGCCGCAGCAGCTTGAGGATGCCGAGCACGGTGCCGCGGGCGGAGAGCGGGACGACCAGCATCGAGCGGCCGGTGACCACCGGGGCCAGCCGGGCGCCGCCGAGCGCGATCGCGTAGTCGACCGCCACGTCCGGGCTGACCACCGGGACCAGCACCGGCTGGTTCAGCTGCAGGGCCATCCCGGGCGGGGTGCGGCGGGGCATGCTGACCAGCGAGCCCTCGGAGAGCACGTGGTCCCAGGCGCCGCCGGTCTCGTTGTAGACCAGGGCGACCCGGCGCAGCATGGTGTCGTCGTCCGGGCGGGCGGCGGGCAGCTCGGAGTCCGAGATCAGCCCGTCCACCAGGTCCACGCAGGCGAAGTCGGCGATCCGGGGGACCAGCACCTGGCACAGCTCGTGGGCGGTGAAGCCGAGGTCCAGCGTGGTGCCGACCTTGCCGCCGACCTCGTTCAGCAGGGCCAGCTGTTCGCCGGCCTGCCCGTTGGTGAGGAAGGGGCCGAGCCGTCCGGCGGGCGGGCCCTCCCCGGCCGCGGGCGCGGGGACCGGGACGGTGGCGGGCGGGGCCTGGTCGGTGCGCGGCAACGGATGGCCGTTGGCGGGAGGTTCGACGGCGGTGTGCTCGATGGCGGGGGCTCCTGCGGTGGGCGGGACCGCACCGGCCGCCATGGCGGCGAGCGACTCGCGGTCGCCGAGCAGTAGCCGC
>NZ_JBIVVI010001136.1:0-2917 GCF_044757675.1 Kitasatospora sp. NPDC091257 | reverse complement strand
GACGGGACGGGGCACGTGGGTACGAGGAGCGGAGCGACGGCGGTGAACGCCGCACTCCGCTCCCCGTACCCAGCGCAGCCGGCTCCTCGCAGCCGGTGTGGTCGCCGCGTCGGTCTCCCTCGTGCTGACCGGTTGCAGCAGCAGCAAGAGCGACGGCGGCGGCGCCCCCAACGCCTCCGCCACCGTCAACGAGGTCAAGGCCGACCCCAAGCTGGCCTCGCTCGTCCCGGAGGACGTCAAGTCCGCCGGCAAGATCGTCGTGGGCGCGGACGCCTCGTACGCCCCGGACGAGTTCAAGGACGACAGCGGCAAGATCATCGGCATGGACGTCGACCTGGCCAACGCCATCGCCGCCAAGCTCGGACTGAAGGCCGAGGTCCAGGACTCCGGCTTCACCGCGATCATCCCCGGCATCCAGTCGAACAAGTTCCAGCTCGGCATGTCGTCCTTCACGGACAACAAGGAGCGCGAACAGATCGTCGACATGGTCACCTACTTCAACTCCGGCAGCGCCGTCGCGGTGAAGAAGGGCAACCCGGAGAAGGTCGACCCGAAGGACCTCTGCGGCAAGAAGATCGCCGTCCAGACCGGCACCACCCAGGCCGACGAGATCAAGGACACCCGCGACCCGGACTGCGCCAAGGCCGGCAAGCCGGGCATCCCGAACGGGGGCGACAAGTTCGACCTCCAGACGGACGTCACCAACGCCGTGGTGTCCGGGCGCGACCAGGCGATGATGGCCGACTCCCAGGTGATCGACTACGCGATCAAGCAGTCCGGCGGCCAGCTGGAGAAGGTCGGCGAGACCTACGGCACGGCCCCCTACGGTGTCGCCCTGGCCAAGGGCTCCAAGCTGACCCCGGCCGTCCAGGGCGCCGTCCAGTCGCTGATCGACGACGGCACCTACAAGCAGATCCTCACCAAGTGGGGCGTCGAGGCCGGCGCCATCTCCACGTCGGCCGTCAACGGTGCCGTCAGCTGACCCTCGTACGCTCCATCTTCTCCCCCGAGGCCACACCGTGAACTCTTTGGACAAGGGGACGGCGGAGAAGGGGCGGCCTGACATCATCAAGGCCGTCCCCGTCCGCCACCCCGGACGCTGGGCGGGCGCCGTCGTCATCGCCCTGCTCGCGGCGATGCTGCTGAGCGCCCTCCTCACCAACCCCGCTTTCAAGTGGGACATCGTCGGTCAGTACCTGTTCCACGACAGCATCATGCACGGCCTGCTGGTGACGCTGGAACTGACCGTGCTCGCCATGCTCATGGGTGTGGTCGGCGGCATCATCCTCGCGGTGATGCGCCTGTCCCCGAACCCGCTGCTGGCCGGCGTCGCGTGGGTCTACATCTGGATCTTCCGCGGCACCCCGGTGCTGGTGCAGCTGGTGTTCTGGAACTTCCTCGGCCTGATCTGGGCCAAGCTGTCGATCGGCGTCCCGTGGGGGCCCGAGTTCTGGTCCGAGCAGACCAACGTGCTGATCCCGACCTTCGTCGCCGCACTGCTGGGCCTCGGCCTCAACGAGGCCGCCTACATGGCGGAGATCGTCCGCGGCGGCATCCAGTCGGTGGACGAGGGCCAGAGCGAGGCCGCGCACGCGCTCGGCATGAGCCGGTTCCAGACCATGCGCCGGATCGTCCTGCCGCAGGCCATGCGGGTGATCATCCCGCCGACCGGCAACGAGACCATCTCGATGCTCAAGACCACCTCGCTGGTCTCCGTGATCTCCCTGGAGGAGATCTTCCGGGCCGGCCAGGTCATCTACTCCCGGAACTACCAGAACATCCCGCTGCTGATCGTGGTCAGCCTCTGGTACCTGTTCTTCACCTCGGTGCTGACCATCGGCCAGTACTACATCGAGCGCCACTACGCCCGAGGCTCCAACCGCACCCTCCCGCCCACCCCGCTGCAGCGACTGCGGGGCCTGTTCGCCGGGAAGCCCGCCCCGAGGACGACCGCCGACGTCGTCCCGGGGATCGAGGGAGGTGGTCACGTATGACCGATCTGACCAAGACCCCCGCCGACGCCGCGGCCCCGGCCGAGCCCATGGTCCGCGCCGAGAGCGTGCACAAGTCCTACGGCCCGGTCGAGGTGCTCAAGGGCATCGACCTGGAGGTGGCGAAGGGCGAGGTGTTCTGCCTGATCGGCCCCTCCGGCTCCGGCAAGTCGACCTTCCTGCGGTGCATCAACCACCTGGAGAAGATCAACGGCGGCCGCCTCTGGGTGGACGGCGAGCTGGTCGGCTACCAGCAGAAGGGCGACCGGCTGCACGAGCTCAAGGACCGCGAGGTCGCCCTCAAGCGGCGCGACATCGGCATGGTCTTCCAGCGCTTCAACCTGTTCCCGCACATGACCGCCGTCGAGAACGTCATGGAGGCGCCGGTCCAGGTCAAGGGCGAGAGCAGGGCCGACGCCCGCGAGCGCGGCATGGTCCTGCTGGAGCGGGTCGGCCTCGCCGACAAGGCGAAGAACTACCCCTCGCAGCTCTCCGGCGGCCAGCAGCAGCGCGTGGCGATCGCCCGCGCGCTGGCCATGAAGCCCAAGCTGATGCTCTTCGACGAGCCGACCTCCGCGCTCGACCCGGAGCTGGTCGGCGACGTCCTGGACGTCATGCGCGGCCTCGCCGAGGAGGGCATGACCATGGTGGTCGTCACCCACGAGATGGGTTTCGCCCGCGAGGTCGGCGACGCGCTGGTGTTCATGGACGGCGGTGTGGTGGTCGAGTCCGGCAACCCCCGCGAGGTGCTCACCAATCCCCAGCACGAGCGCACCAGGGCCTTCCTGTCCAAGGTGCTCTGAGCCCGTACCGTCGGCGCCCGGCAGGCCACTCACCGGAGAAAGGCGCCAGAAGCAGTGGCCGACCGCCTCATCGTCCGCGGTGCTCGCGAGCACAACCTCAAGAACGTCTCGCTCGACCTGCCC
>NZ_JBIVVI010001135.1:0-2922 GCF_044757675.1 Kitasatospora sp. NPDC091257 | reverse complement strand
GGCTAGGGCGGGCTTCGGCGGGCCGGGGCCTGCCCCGGGCGCGGGCGCACGCCCGGGGGCGGTGGTCACTGAGCGTTCCCGGGAATGTGCGCCCGCACCCTCGTGGCGGCGCCGGTGTCGGCCTACCCTGGTGGTGTGGGTGACCCGCGAGAGCCTCCGGAGGGTACGCCCGAGGGCGGTTCCGGCAACGAGGACGAATTCCGGTCCGTCGTGTTCGACGAATCGTTCGTTCGGGCTGCCCGCATCCAGGAACTGTCCGCCCGGGAGCGGCTGGCCGGCTCCTTCGGCAAGGCCACCCGGCCGCGGGTGCGGCTCGGCCCGCTGGGCACCGTCCCGCGCCAGGCGCTCATCCTGCTGCTGCTCATCCTGCTCGCCTTCGGGACCGCGGTGTACTTCGGCGTGAGCTCGCCGAGGGGGACCGCGGTGCGGCCCGAGGGCAGTCAACTGACCGTCAGCCTGGTCGCGTTGAGCCCGGCGTCGGCCGTCCGCCCGGTCGCCGACCCGGCGGACCCGTTCACCGCGCTGCAGCCCGGGTACGGGGACGGCACGATCGGGCTGAACACCCCGACCGGGGCCGCCACCGAGCACTTCAGCCGGGTCGAGGTGACCAAGGCGCTCGACACCGTCCAGCGCTACCTGGTCGCCTCCTCGCTGGCCCCGGCCGCGCTGGTCCAGGGCGCCACCGCCGACGTGCGGGCCTTCGTCACGCCCGGTGAGCAGGCGGAGTTCGACGCGAGCGTGGCGCAGCCGGTGGACGACCGGCACCACGCGGTGACCGGCTGGATGGTCCGCTTCGACCCGGCGCAGGTCGCGCTGGCCTCGAACACCGTGAAGGTGGCCGGCGCGATGCGGATCGACGAGGCGGACGGCGGGACCCTGCAGATCACCACCGACCACACCTTCGTCTACGCGCTGAAGCCGGCCGGGGCCCCGGCCGGAGCGCCGGTCACCCTGGAGACCGTGCGGCGGCAGCTGACCTTCGAGTTCGACCGGGTCGACCTGGCCTCGGCGCAGCTGCGGCTGGTGGACTCGGTGGTGCAGGCCGGTCCGGAGCCCTGCGACACCTCGATGGCGGGCTTCCTGCAGCCGGTGCTGGCCACCGCGCAGGGCACGGCGGTCGCGCCGCCGGCGCCGGTCGACCCCGGCAACCACGCCCGGCCGGGCTGGCAGGTGTGCGCGGTGCTGGCGGGCGGCTGAGGCGTACCCCGGCCGTGGAACGGCGAGGCGGCCGGTGCCCCGGACGGGACACCGGCCGCCGTCGCGGTCGCGGTGGGCCGGCGGTCGTCGCGGCCCCGGGGGTCAGCTGCCGTCGCGGTCCGCGGAACCCGATCCCGAGGAGCCGTTGCCCGAGGAGCCGTTGCGGCCGGCGGCGCCGGTGAAGGTGTCGCGGAGCTTGCCGCCGACGGTCGCCGCGCCGCCGGCGACGTCCCGGAGCAGGCCCATCAGCGGGTCCTTGCTCTCCTTGACCGAGCTGGTGTAGTGGTCGGCGGCGGCCTTCCACTGCTCGGAGACCGAGGCGTCCGGGTCGTCCGCGCGGCGCGGGTAGGCGCCGGCCACGATCGAGCGGTAGTCGTCGCTCTCCGCCCACTTCTTCAGCTGGGCGACCCGCACCACCGCGAAGGGGTGGGTCTGCGGCAGCAGCTGGAGCACCTTGAGCACGCCGTCGCGCAGATCGCCGGCCTTCTCGTACTCCTCGGCCTGCTCCAGGAAGGCGTCGACGTTCATCTCGGCCAGGTTGTGGCCGCCGGCCAGCTTCATCAGGGCCCGCATGGACGCCTGGAGGTCCTGTCCGGCGAGCAGGCCGGCCCGGTCGCTGGACAGCTCCGCCTTGCGGAACCACTCCTTGAGCGCGGTGATGATCGCGGTGATCGCCAGGTTGCCCAGCGGCACCCAGGCGATCCGGGTGGCGATGTTGGTGAGGATCATCAGCATCGTCCGGTAGACGGCGTGGCCGGACATCGCGTGGCCGACCTCGTGGCCGATGACGGAGCGCAGCTCCTCCTCGTCGAGCAGCTCGACCAGGCCGCTGGTGACCACGATGACCGGGGTGTCGATGCCGATGCAGTACGCGTTGACCGTCGGGTCCTGGGAGACGTACAGGTCGGGGACCTGCTCCAGGTCGAGCACGTAGGCGGCGTCCCGCACCATGTCGTGCAGCTCCGGGAACTGGCGCTCGGAGGTCTTCACGGCGGTGGCCAGGAACATCAGCCGGATCGCCCGCTCGGAGACCAGGCCGGCGAGCTTCTTCAGGATGTCGTCGAAGCCGGTGAGCTTGCGCAGCGCGACCAGGGCCGAGCGGTCCGCCGGGTGCTCCCAGGCCCGGGTGGAGATTCCGGGGAAGCGCTCGCGGCGGCGGCTCGGGGCCTTCACGGTCGTGTCGGTCATGGTCTGAGTACCTCCTGGTCGACGGCGGCCGCGGCCCGCTGGCCCGCCCCCCGTTGGTCTTCGCCTGCAACGACTGTCTGTGCAACGCGCGCGGTTGCGTACTCGTCCCCGGGGCAGCGTACGCGCGGAGCGTCCCGGGGGCGGCGGGCGCGTCACCGGGGCCGGTGGGCGGCGTCGGTGTGAGGCCGGTTTAACCTGAGTCCTGGACGACCGAGACCGGACCCGGCCGCGGTACCGAGCAGTTCGAGGAGCCCCCGCAGATGTCCACCGACACGCTTGTCAGCCTGGCCGCGCCCATCTCCGACGAGACCGGCCCGGGCCTGTTCCTGCGGATCATCGTGGTCGCGTCCTTCGTGGGCATCGGCCTGCTGGTCTGGATCATGGCCCGCGCCTTCAAGAACAACTAGGGCCGCCCTCCCGGGCCTGTCACCGGGCCCGTTCCCGGCCGGCTCGCGGCCCGTTCCCGGCCCTTGCCCCCGGCTCGTGCTCACGCCCGGTCAGCGGCGGTGGGCCGCCGAGCGGTTGCCGTGTAACCCC
>NZ_JBIVVI010001134.1:0-2923 GCF_044757675.1 Kitasatospora sp. NPDC091257 | reverse complement strand
GGCGGTCAGGGCCCGGGACCACGGGGACGGGCGCCAGGTCAGCTCTCCGGCCGGTACGGCCAGTTGGAGGTCGGGGAGGCGGTGCAGCAGGGTCTCGACGGCGGTCTCGACGATGATCCTGGCCGGGTGCTGGGCCGGGCAGACGTGCCGGCCCGCGCCCCACGCCAGGTGCGCCCGGTTGCCGCCGAGCGAGCCCTGGGCGGCGGCGGAGACGCCCTGCGCGGCCGGGTCGGCGTTGGCCGCGGCCAGGCCGAGGACGAGCATGTCGCCGGCGCTGATGTACTGGCCGCCGAGCACGGTGTCGCCGGTGGCCCAGCGGCCGGGGAAGTTCTGCGTCGGCGGGTCGCGCCAGAGCACCTCCTCCAGCGCGTCGGAGACGGTCAGCCGTCCGCCGGTGAGGGTGGCCCGGAAGCGCCGGTCGGTGAGCAGCAGCCGCAGCGTGTTGCCGGTCCAGTTGATCGAGGTCTCGTTGCCCGCGACCAGCAGCACCACCAGGTGGTGCACCGCCTCCTCGTCGGTCAGCCCGGCCGGGTGGGCGAGCAGCCAGGAGGTGAGGTCGGCGCTCGGGGCGGCCCGGCGGCGGCGCACCAGGTCGACGAGCATCGTCTGGAACTCCAGGCCGGCGCGCTGCGACTGCGCGCTGCTGTCCACGAAGTGGCTGATCAGCTCGACCACCCGGGGCCCGCTCTCCACCGGCAGCCCGACCAGCTGGGTGAAGACCAGCAGCGGCAGCCGGCGCGCGTACTGGGCGACCAGGTCGGCGGTGCCGTCCGGGCCCCAGCCGTCGATCAGCCCGTTGGCGGCGGCCTCGGTGGTGCCGCGCAGCTGGCGGTGGTCGATCTGGGCGAGGGTGTCCGAGACGGCGCAGCGCAGCCGCTGGTGCTCGGCGCCGTCCAGGTTGAGCAGGGTGGGCCGCCAGGAGGTCATCGGCAGCAGCCGGGAGTCGGCCGCCAGCCGGCCCTCGGCGGGCACCCGCCAGCGGCGCGAGTCCTTGGAGAACAGCGCCTCGTTGCGGGTGAGTTCGAGCAGCTCGGCGTAGCCGAGGACGAGCCAGGCCTCGACCCCGGGCTCCAGCTCGATGGGGGCGACCGGCCCGTAGCGCTCGCGCAGCCGGGCGTACAGGCCGTGCGGGTCCTCGGCGACGGCCGGGCCGTACAGCGGGGTCAGCGGGACGCCCACGGGCAGCCCGCCGGGCAGGCCGGTGCCGTGGGCGACCGGGCACCCGGCGGCGCCGGGGGGTTCGGGGGTGGTCATCCCTGGAGCTCCAGGATCGAGCTGCGGTGCAGGTGGTCGACGAAGTCGATCAGCAGGTCGTAGGACTGCCGGCGGTCGCGTGCGTCGCAGTGCAGGATCGGCACCTCCGGCAGCAGGTCCAGCGCCGAGCGCAGCTCCTCCTCCGGGTAACCCGGCGTGTCCGGGAAGGTGTTGACCGCGACCGCGAACGGGATGCGCTGCTCCTCCAGCCGGCCGAGCACGTCGAAGCTCTCGTCGGGGCGGCGCAGGTCGACCATGGCGATGGCGCCGAGCGCGCCGCGCGACAGGTCGTCCCAGAGCGGCCAGAACCGCTGCTGCCCGGGCGTGCCGAACAGGTACAGCGCGAGCCGCGAGTTGAGCGTGATCCGGCCGAAGTCCAGCGCGACCGTGGTGGTGGTCTTGCCGGGGCGCCCGGTGAGGTCGTCGATGCCCGCGCTGGCGGCGGTCATGGTCTCCTCGGTGCGCAGCGGGGTGATCTCGCTCAGCGAGCCGACCAGGGTGGTCTTGCCCACCCCGAACGGACCGGTGACCAGGATCTTGACCGCGCCCTGCACCGAGGAGGGCAGGTACTGCGGTCCGTCGGCGGCACCGGCCGCGTCGGTTGCGTCCGGGGCGTCGGGGACGGCTTCAGCGGAGTTGGCGGAGGCCAACGAGCACCTCCTCCAGGAGGGTTGCGGGCAGGCGTTCGGCCTGTGGGACGGGCGGGAGCACCTGCACGGCGCCGAGGTCCCACAGGTCTCCGACCAGCACCTTGACGACGCCGAGCGGCAGCCCCAGGTGGGCCGCCACCTCGGCGATGGACAGCAGGCTGTGGCAGAGGTCGAGGATGCGCCGGTGCTCGCGGTTCAGCAGCGGGTGCTCGGGCAGGTCCGGCGGGTCGGGTAACGCGCTGACCAGGCTCTCCAGGGCCAGCTCGGCCCGGGTGGAGCGGCTGCGCCCACCGGTGATGACGTACGGCCGGACCGGGCCGCTCACCGGTGGCCCCCCGCCGCGTGGTCGACGCGCGGCGGGCTGGTGAGGTGGGTGCCGATCCGCTCGACCAGGACCTGCATCTGGTAGGCGACCAGGCCGGCGTCGACCGCCTCGCTCGTCACCACGGCCAGGTGCGCGCCGGCCCCGGCGGCGACGACGAAGAGGTAGCCGCCGCCGTACTCGATGATGATCTGGCGGGTGGCGCTGCCCGGCCCGCCGAAGCCCGTCGCGACGCCGCGGGCCAGCGACTGCAGTCCGGAGCAGGCGGCGGCGAGCCGTTCGGCGTCGTCGCGGGCGATGCCGGCGCTGCGGCCGATCTCCAGGCCGTCGTTGGAGACGACGACGGCGTGCTGGACCTGCGGGACGGCGATGATGTCGGCGAGCAGCCAGCCGAGATCAGGGGTGGTGGTCATGGAACTCTCCGGAGCGCTGGGGAAGTCGGGGGGAAGCGGGAAGGGAAGGGTCGGACTGGGCCTGGGCCCGGGCGGCGGTACGGCCGCTGGCGGTCCCGGCCTGGAACATCGCCATGAACGCCTGCGCGTCCCGGGCCGAGCGGTAGGGCGGCGCGGGCTGCGGTGGGGGAGCGGCGTGCTGGGCGGGGCGGCCCGTGCGGCCGCGCCGGTGGCTCCGGCGGGGCAGCGGGGGCGGGGTGTCGCCGGTGGCGGCGTGCCGGCCGGACGGCGGGGTCTCCAGCAGG
>NZ_JBIVVI010001133.1:0-2926 GCF_044757675.1 Kitasatospora sp. NPDC091257 | reverse complement strand
GGGCGCACCCGGGTGGCAGGGCCATTGTCGCTCAGTCACGGTGGGCCCGGCCGCTGGTCAGGCCTCCGCGGCCGCGGCCTCGCGCTCCTGGCCGCGCTGTTCGGGGGCCGGGCCGGCCGGGCCGGCGGGGGCGGCCGAGCGGCGCGGCAGCAGGAACCAGGCGACGACGGCGCCGATCACCGAGACGCCCGCCGAGAGCGAGGCCACCACGTGCATGGCGTGGACGAAGGCGTCGTTCGCCGGGGCGATCAGCGCCTGGCCGCCGGGGATGCGGTCGGCGATGGCCAGGGTGGCCTCCAGCGACTCGCCGGCCTTGTCGCGCAGGCCCTCGGGCAGGTGGGTCAGGGTGTCGGCCATCCCGTCGCGGTAGACGGTGGAGAGCACCGCGCCGAGCACGGCGACCCCGAGCGAGCCGCCGACCTGGCGGAAGGTGTTGTTGACGGCCGAGCCGGCGCCGGCCTTCTCCCGGGGCAGCGAGGCCATGATCGCGACGGTGACCGGCGGCATGACGTGTGCCATGCCGGCGCCCATCACCAGGCCGAGCACGACCAGCACCCAGATCGGGGTGGTGGCGGTCAGCACGACGTAGCCGACGAAGCCGACCGCGACCAGCAGCATGCCGCAGGTCGCGGTGGCGGCGACGCCGAAGCGGTCGACCACCAGCCGGGCCCGCGGGGCGAACACCAGTTGGGCGGCGGCCAGCGGCAGCATCAGCACGCCGGCCTGGAGGGCGCTGTAGCCGCGCACGCTCTGGATGTAGAAGACACCGAAGAACGAGACGCCCATCAGCGCGAAGAAGATCACGCCGACGACCACCACGGACGCGCTGAACACCTTGTTGCGGAACCAGGTGACGTCCAGCGCGGGGAACGCGGTGCGGCGCTCGAACCAGACGAAGGCGACCAGCGCGACCACGCCGACCAGGGTCGGCGCCCAGGCCTCGACCGCGGTGAAGTCGGCCAGCTCGCCGCCCTTGATGATGCCGTAGATCAGCGCGACCAGGCCGACGATCGACAGCAGCACGCCGATCGGGTCCATCCGGCCCGGGCTGGGGTCCTTGGACTCGGGGACCAGGATCACCATCGCGATCACCGCGACGACCACGATCGGGACGTTGATCAGGAAGACCGAGCCCCACCAGAAGTGCTCGATCAGCAGGCCGCCGGTGATCGGGCCGATGGCGATGGCCAGGCCGACCGCGCCGGCCCAGATCCCGATCGCCTTGGGCTGCTCGGAGCGCTCGAAGACGTTCATGATGATCGCCAGCGTGGCGGGCATCGCGAGCGCGCCGCCGACACCCATCAGGGCGCGGTAGCCGATGAGTTCACCGGGCGAGGCGGCCAGCGCGGACAGCAGCGAGGCGATGCCGAAGACCACCATGCCGGCCAGCAGCGCGCGCTTGCGGCCGAACCGGTCGCCGAGCAGGCCGGAGGTGAACAGCAGCCCGGCGAAGACCAGGGTGTAGGAGTTGATCGACCATTCCAGGTCGCTCTGGGTGGCCCCGAGTCCGACCGGCGCGGGCGTCGCGATGGTCTTCATCGCGACGTTGAGGATCGAGTTGTCGAGCACGACGACGAGCAGGGCGAGCAGCAGGGTGCCGAGGATCGCCCAGCGCCGACGGTGGATGGCTTCCGGCACGCGGGGTGGCGCGGCTGCGGTGGTCATGGGTGTTTCCCGTCCGTGGTGGTGTGACACTGGCGGGCATTCCGAGCCGCATACGTCTCGTAACCCCCCGCACCAGAGTAACGGGCGATACGATACGAGACGAATCCGTTTCGTAAAGAGCAGGCAAATTCGGCGGCCGCCCGCGCACCCCGGCGGGGGGTGACCCGCGCGCCCGGTGTGTCCTGGATCGCACCGGGACGCCCGCACCCCTCTTTGCGCGGGCGCCGGGGCGTGCAAGCATGGAGGTGATCCGGGGACGCCGTACGGCGCCACGAGACGACAACCCTTCAGGAGTCCGTTCGATGAACGCTTCTACGCCTTCGCCTGCCCAGAACCAGGCGTCGACCGCCACCCTCTACGGCGGGGTCACCAACCGCCGTGTCACCGTCCGCGACCTCGCCGCCGCCAAGCAGCGCGGCGAGAAGTGGTCGATGCTCACCGCCTACGACGCCCTCACCGCGGGCGTGTTCGACGAGGCCGGCATCCCGGTGCTGCTGGTCGGCGACTCGGCGGGCAACTGCCACCTCGGCTACGAGACCACCGTCCCGGTGACCATGGATCAGATGGTGATGCTCTCCGCCGCCGTCGTCCGCGGCACCGAACGGGCCATGATCGTCGCCGACCTGCCGTTCGGCTCGTACCAGGAGTCCCCCGCGCAGGCCATGCACAACGCGGCCCGGCTGATGAAGGAGGCCGGGGTCGGCGCGGTCAAGCTGGAGGGCGGGGAGCGCAGCGCCCGCTCGATCGAGCTGCTGGTCGAGGCCGGCGTCCCGGTGATGGCCCACATCGGCCTCACCCCGCAGTCCGTGCACGCCCTCGGCGGCTACCCCGTCCAGGGCCGCGGCGACGAGGCGGCGCACCAGCTGCTGCGCGACGCCAAGGCCGTCCAGCAGGCGGGCGCCTTCGCCGTGGTGCTGGAGGCCGTCCCGGCCGAGCTGGCCGCCCAGGCCACCGAGCAGCTGGCGATCCCGACCGTCGGCATCGGCGGCGGACCGGACACCGACGCCCAGGTGCTGGTCTGGACCGACATGGCCGGCATGACGGCCGGCCGGGTGCCCAAGTTCGTCAAGCAGTACGCCGACCTGCGGACCGTCCTCGGCGACGCCGCCCGGGCGTACGCCGAGGACGTGCGCTCCGGCGCCTTCCCGGCGGCGGAGCACAGCTTCCGCTGACGCCCGCTCCTCGCGGCCCCGTTCCGGTTCGGAGCGGGGCCGCTGCCGTACCAGATCGGAAGAGCACCCCTCAGAACTCCCGTCACTCG
>NZ_JBIVVI010001132.1:0-2927 GCF_044757675.1 Kitasatospora sp. NPDC091257 | reverse complement strand
CGCCCCCGTCGCCGTCCTCAGCGCGGACGACGCCCGCCGGATCGCCCTGCGCGCCCAGGGCCTGCTGGGCGCGCCGGACCGCCGCGGCGGGGTGCGCGGGGTGCTGCGGCACCTGGGCGCCGTCCAGCTGGACACCATCTCGGTGCTCGCCCGCTCGCACGAGCTGGTGCCGTACGCCCGGCTCGGCGCGGTCGGCCGCCCGGCCGTCGAGGCGGCCTACTGGGGCGGCGGCACGAGCTTCGAGTACTGGTCGCACGCGGCCTGCGTCCTGCCGGTCGAGGAGTGGCCGCTGTTCGCCTTCCGGCGCCGCCGCTACCGCGACCGCGGCCACCTCTGGGGCCACCAGGTCGCGCCCGAGACCTACCGCGCCGTGCTCGACAAGCTGCGCGCCGAGGGGCCGTTGACCTCCACCGAGCTGGGCGGCGCCAAGCGGACCGCCGAGTGGTGGGACTGGTCCGACACCAAGATCGCGGTCGAGCGGGCGCTGGCCTTCGGGGACGTGGTCTGCACCGAGCGCCGGAGCTGGAAGCGGGTCTACGCGCTGGCCGAACAGGCCGTCCCGGCCGAGCTGTTCGGGCAGGACCGGTCGGACGAGGACTGTCTGCGCACCCTGGTCGGCCAGGCCGGCGCCGCGCTCGGCGTGGCCACCCGGGCCGATCTGCTGGACTACCACCGGCTGCGCGCCGAGCAGTTGGACCCGGCGCTCGCCGACAGCGGGCTCGTCCCGGTCGAGGTGGCCGGCTGGGGCCCGGACGGCGACCCGGCCCCGGCCTGGGCCGACCCGGCCGCCCTCGCCACCGCCCCGCGCGGGCGCCACCGCACCACGCTGCTCTCGCCGTTCGACTCGCTGGTCTGGGACCGCGCCCGCACCGAGCGGATCTTCGGCATGACGCACCGGCTGGAGGCGTACACGCCCAAGCACAAGCGGGTGCACGGCTACTTCGCGATGCCGCTGCTGACCGGCGGCCGGCTGGTCGGCCGGGTCGACCCGGCCCGCGAGGGGCGCACCCTGGTCGCCCGGCAGATCTCGCTGGACGGCGGCGGTGCCCGGCACGTCGAGGCACTGGCGACGGCGCTGCGCGAGGCGGCCGACTGGGTCGGCTGCGACGGGGTGCGGGTCGGGACGCTGCACGACGAGCGGCTGCGCCCGACCCTGGAGAAACTGCTGACGGACCGCTGAGTCCCGCCCGGCTCACCCTATTTCGAGGATCTTCTCCCGCATCGCGTACACCACGGCCTCCATCCTGGAGTGCAGCTGGAGCTTCTCCAGGATGTTGCGCACGTGGTTCTTCACGGTGTTCTCGCTGATGAACAGCTCCTTGGCGATCTCCCGGTTGTTCATCCCGGTCGCCACCAGCTTGAGCACCTCCAGCTCCCGGTCGGTGAGCCGGGGCGCGGGCACCAGGTCCCGGTCGTCGGAGCGGCGCTGGATCATCGACTTGAACTCGGTGAGCAGCTTGGACGCCATCGAGGGGCTGATCTGCGACTGCCCGTCGGCGACCGCGCGGATCGCGGTGGCGACCTCGTCGGTGGAGATCTCCTTGAGCAGGTAGCCGGTGGCCCCCGCCTTGATCGCCTCGTAGAGGTCGGCCTCCTCGTCGCTTATCGTCAGCATGATGATCTTGGTGCTGGGCGCCACGTCCTTGATCGCCGTACAGGCCTCGATCCCGCTGCGGCGCGGCATCCGGACGTCCATGAGGATGATGTCGGGCAGCAGGTCGGCGGCCTTCAGCACGGCCTCGGCGCCGTCCCCCGCCTCGCCGACGACCTTGATGTCCGGCTCCTCCGCGAGCACGATCTCCAGCCCGCGGCGGAACAGCGCGTGGTCGTCCACCACCAGGACGCGGATCGGCTCACTCCGGCGCGGCTCGTACGCGGACTCGTCCTCCGCCCCCAACGGCAGCCCTGGCCCGGACCCGGGCCCCAGCCCGAAGTGATCCCCCATCCGCTCCTCCCCCTTCGCGGGTCGTCGTGCGCCAATCATTCCACGCCCCGAACCCGCTGCGGTCACCCTCCGGTGTCGATTCCCCCGCATCGGGTGACCCCTTCGCCGGGCGCCCCGAACGGCGGACACGCCCGAACGCCGGTGACCCCGGCGGCCAGGGCCGCCGGGGTCACCCCTCCATCACCGCTCGGACGGTCAGTCCTCGTCGTCGGACCCGCCGATCGCGCCGCCCGCCCCGCTGCCCGGCCCGGCCGCGAGGTCGGTCTGCAGGTGGATGACGCCGTAGTGGTAACCGTGCCGGCGGTAGACCACGCTCGGCAGGCCGCTGTCCTTCTCCACGAAGAGGTAGAAGTCGTGGCCGACCAGCTCCATCTCGTAGAGCGCCTGGTCCAGCGCCATGGGGGCGGCCGGGTGCGTCTTCTCCCGGACCACCAGCGGGCCTTCGCCCTCCACTTCCAGGGATCCCATCATGGTCTTGCGGACGGCGCCGTTCGTCTCGCCCTCCGGCGCCGTCGTGGCCGGGAGCGCGGCCAGGGCCGCGGTCGCCTCGGCGACGCTGATCGGGGTGCGGCCGTTCGCGCCGCCCTTGTGCACCCGACGCCGGTCCGCGGACTTGCGCAGCTGCGCGTCGAGCTTCGCCGAGGCCAGGTCGAGCGCCGCGTACGGGTCGGCGGCGGCGGCTTCGGCCCGGATCACGGGGCCGCGGCTGCGGAGAGTGATCTCGACCCGATCGGAGCGGTCGGCCTGCCGCGGGTTGTGCTCCTTGGACACCTCGACGTCGAGGCTGATGGCCTTGGCGTCGAACTTCTGGACCTTCTCCAGCTTCTCGGCCACGTGCTCGCGGAACCTCTTGGGCACCTCGGTCTTGCGGCCCTTGACGACGATGTCCACGCAGAACTCCGATCCCTCGTGCTGACGCCGATCCGGGTGCTACCGGACCGGACTGAGACCCAGCTGGACCAGCCCATCCACTGCCGGCCCC
>NZ_JBIVVI010001131.1:0-2934 GCF_044757675.1 Kitasatospora sp. NPDC091257 | reverse complement strand
GGGCGATCAGGCGGATGTGCCCGCGGGCGTAGAAGTCGCCGCCGCAGCGGGCGAAGTCGTCCGCCTCGATGGCATGGACGATCGGCACCCGGACCCGGGTGGCGGTACTCACCTGGTCCACCGTGAGCCCCGCGTCGATCCGGGCGGTGGACAGCACCCGACCGATGCTCGGGGCATCGGCCGCCTGCACCACGTCGTCGGCCGGTTCGAGGGACGGCATGGTGTTCTCGCGGTCGGAGGACTTGCCGATGGTCACGGGGCACGCCTTTCGAGCGGATGGCCACCTGCTGGGGAACAGTCTAGGGGCGTGGGCGGATCGTTTCTCAAGCGGAACGGGCCGAATGCGCACTCCCGGTCCGACCGGGGTCCGACACCGAGCCGACGGGCCGTCAGCGCGGCCGCGCGGGGAACCCGGGGTCCGCTTTCCGCGGTGTGACGCGGTGTACGCACGTTCGGTTCCCCACGCGGCGCCTACCCTCCTCCGAACGAGTGACACCTCGCCCAGGACACGGGCCGGGCCCGACCGGGCCCGCCCGTCAGCCCCGAAGGGTGATCAGCACCCCGTCCAGCTCGTCCGGCTTCACCAGCACGTCGCGGGCCTTGGAGCCCTCGCTCGGACCGACGATCCCGCGCGACTCCATCAGGTCCATCAGCCGGCCCGCCTTCGCGAAGCCGACCCGGAGCTTGCGCTGGAGCATCGAGGTCGAGCCGAACTGGGTGGAGACCACCAGCTCGGCCGCCTGGATCAGCAGGTCCAGGTCGTCGCCGATCTCCTCGTCGATCTCCTTCTTCGGCCCGCCCCCGACCGTCACGTCGTCCCGGTAGACGGCGGTCAGCTGGTCCTTGCAGTGCTGCACCACCCTGGCGATCTCCGCCTCGGTGACGAACGCGCCCTGCATGCGGATCGGCTTGCTGGCGCCCATCGGCAGGAAGAGCGCGTCGCCCTTGCCGATCAGCTTCTCCGCGCCGGGCTGGTCCAGGATGACCCGGGAGTCGGCCATCGCGGAGGTCGCGAAGGCCAGCCGGGACGGCACGTTGGCCTTGATCAGGCCGGTGACCACGTCCACCGAGGGCCGCTGGGTGGCGAGCACCAGGTGGATGCCGGCCGCGCGGGCCAGCTGGGTGATCCGGACCACCGAGTCCTCGACGTCGCGCGGCGCGACCATCATCAGGTCGGCCAGCTCGTCGACGATCACCAGCAGGTACGGGTACGGCGTCAGCTCGCGCTCGCTGCCGAGCGGCGGGGTGACCTTGCCGGCCCGCACCGCCGCGTTGAAGTCGTCCACGTGCCGGAAGCCGAACGCCGCGAGGTCGTCGTAGCGCATGTCCATCTCGCGCACCACCCACTGGAGGGCCTCGGCGGCCTTCTTGGGGTTGGTGATGATCGGCGTGATCAGGTGCGGGATGCCCTCGTACGCGGTCAGCTCGACCCGCT
Organism: Kitasatospora sp. NPDC091257; assembly: GCF_044757675.1. Classification (NCBI taxonomy): domain Bacteria; kingdom Bacillati; phylum Actinomycetota; class Actinomycetes; order Kitasatosporales; family Streptomycetaceae; genus Kitasatospora; species Kitasatospora sp. NPDC091257. Next base: position 1,499 of record NZ_JBIVVI010001131.1, on the reverse strand, counting down.
TGGGGTCGACCAGCACCATCCGCACCTCGTCCGGGGTGGCCCGGGCGAGGATCGAGGTGATCAGGCAGTTGATGCAGGAGGACTTGCCCGCACCGGTCGCGCCGGCCACCAGGATGTGCGGCATCTTGGCGAGGTTGGCCATCACGGTGTGGCCCTCGACGTCCTTGCCCATGCCGACGACCATCGGGTGGGTGTCCTCGGCGGCCGTGCGCGAGCGCAGCAGGTCGCCGAGGTTGACCATCTCGCGGTCCCGGTTGGGGATCTCGATCCCGACCGCGGACTTTCCGGGGATCGGGCTGATGATCCGCACGTCCGGGCTGGCCACCGCGTACGCGATGTTCTTGGCGAGCGCCGTGATCCGCTCCACCTTGACGGCCGGCCCGAGCTCGACCTCGTAGCGGGTGACCGTCGGCCCCCGGGTGAAGCCGGTGACCTTGGCGTCCACCTTGAACTCGGCGAAGGTGCCGGTGAGCTGGGCGACCACCTCGTCGTTGAGGGCGCTGCGGGCCTTGGCCGGGCCGCCGCGCTCCAGCAGGTCGAGCGAGGGCAGGGCGTAGGTGACGCCCTCGCCGAACTGCAGCTGCTCCATCCGCACCGGCGCCGCGCCGTGCTCCTCGGGCGCGCCCGGGCCGCCGCTGCGGGCGGCGGGGACGGCGGCCTCCTCCGGCGGGGCGGTGCGGTCCTGCACCTGGTGCATCATGTCCGCCACCGCGGAGGAGGCGGGCACGCCGTAGACCAGGGCGCCGTCCAGGTCCGCGGCCGCGCCGGCGGCGAGGTCGCGGGTGGCGTACGGGTCCAGCGGCTCCTTGTCCAGGGAGATCCGCTCGGCGTCCTCCGGCTCCTCGGCGGGCTTGCGCCGGCGGCGGCGCCGGCGGGCGGCCACCTCGTCCGAGGGGTCGTCACCGCCGGTGTCCACGGTGAACGGCAGCGCGTCGGGGTCGGCGTCCTCCGGCGGGTCGGTGGACAGCTCGCGCTCCGGCGCGCGCCCCCACCGCTCGTCCTCCGGCCCGGGCTCGACCACACCCAGCCGTATGCCGATCCCCCGCACCCGCTCGCCGATCCGGTTGATCGGGGTGGCGGTGACCACCAGCAGGCCGAAGAAGGCCAGCAGCAGGAGCAGCGGCACGGCGAGCGCCGGCCCGGCGGCGGCCATCATCGGGGTGGACGCGGCCCAGCCGATGATTCCGCCGGCCGCCCTTATCCGGGAGGCGCCGCTGCCCATCATGGGCGCGCCGCAGCCGATGTGGACCAGGCCGAGGACGCCGACCAGCAGCGCGCTCAGCCCGATCATGATCCGCCCGTTGGCCTCCGGCAGCTCCGGGTGGCGCCAGAGCCTGATCGCCATCGCGGCCAGCAGGAACGGCACCAGCACGTCGAGCCGGCCGAACAGCCCGGACACCACGTGGCTCCAGCGGGACGGCGGCCTCCGGCGGGCCGGGCGGGACGAGCCGGCCGTCCAGCGTGGTGCCGTTGGTGGAGCCGAGGTCGCGCGCGGAGAC
>NZ_JBIVVI010001130.1:0-2936 GCF_044757675.1 Kitasatospora sp. NPDC091257 | reverse complement strand
GGCCTGGGTGGTCTTGCGTACCGGACAAAACAGAAGGGCCGCGGATCCCGGTGTGACGGGTTCCGCGGCCCTGGAGGTGCCGACCTGAGGCTGGCTCAGGTTCGTTCTCTCCAGGGTTCAGGGCCGCGGAAGGCCCACATCCGGACGGCCTCGGCGCCGGTAAAGGCGGCCGCGGCCTGGTTAATCTGCTGCTCGTTCTGCTTCTGGGCGTTTTCGGCACCGATGACCTGCGCATAGCCGCCATGCATGGCGGCGGCTACGGCCGCCTTCGGTGCCTGGGTCGGTCGCTCGTCGCGCAGGGAGCACGGCGTGCCGAACGAGGCCCAGCCCCGGGACAGACCGGTCTCGACAGTGGTGCCGTCGACGCTCCTGCTGCCCGTGAGGCACAGATCAGTGTGTCCAGGACCACTGACAACGGGGGCGACGGAGACACCGGTGGTGTCGAGACCCAGACCGGTTCCACCGAGCTCGGCGAGCGCCCGCAGACGGGCGGCACGCAGGGAGGCAGCGACAACGGTCTGGCCAGTCATTTTGGTGATCATGATGTTTCCCACTGTCTTCGCCTCCTCTCGGCGTCTCGCGGAGCCTGGTCTCCCTGGCTCCGAATGTTCGGATGTCTGTCTCGGTAAAGCTGTGGTGAAGCTCTCGGGCGAGGGGCATCAGCACAGGTTTCACCCCGTGCGACCGCGTCCCCTTGACCGCTCCGGCAGGCTATTGCGCTCCCGGTACGCGGCGCAAACTATTTTTCACGCGAGTTCTTCGGCACGTCACACAACGGGTTCCGAAACCCTCGAAGCGGCCTCCTGGACCACGCCCGGACCGGCTCAGGCCGGATCGTCCGAACCGCCGTCCTCGACGTCGTCCGGGTCCTCCTCGGGCTCCTCCCCCGCACACAACGAGAGCACGGCCGCCCCGTACTTGTCCAGCTTCAGGGCGCCGACCCCGGAGATGGCGGCCAGCTCCCCGCGGCCGGCGGGCACGTCCTCGGCGATCGCCATCAGCGTGGCGTCGGTGAACACCACGTAGGCCGGCGCGCCCTGCTTCTTCGCCTGCCGGGCCCGCCACTCGCGCAGCCGCTCGTACAGCCCCTCGTCCATCGTGGACGGGCAGCTCTCGCAGCGGCGCAGCTTGCGCTCGACGGCCTCGGTGAGCACCTTGTCGCAGACCCGGCACTTGACCGGTCCGCGGACCCGCCGCGCGGCGGAGCGCTCGCCGGGCTCGACGCCCCCTCGCCCGCCGCGCGCGCCGGTGCGCGCGCCGGGAGCGGTGGAGCCGGGGCGCAGCCCGTCCAGGAAGCGGCTGGGCTTGCGGCTCGCCCGGCCGCCCGGGGAGCGGGAGAGCGCCCAGGAGAGGCTGAGGTGCTTGCGGGCGCGGGTGACGCCGACGTAGAGGAGGCGGCGCTCCTCCTCGACCTGCTCGTCGGTCTTGGCGTAGATGATCGGCAGGGTGCCCTCGGTGAGGCCGACCAGGAAGACGGCGTCCCATTCGAGGCCCTTGGCGGCGTGCAGCGAGGCGAGCGTGACGCCCTCGACGGCCGGGGCGTGCTGGGCCGCGGCGCGGGCGTCCAGCTCGGCGACGTAGGCCGAGAGGTCGGTGCCCTGGCCGGCCTCGGTACGGGTGCGCTCGAACTCCTCGGCCAGCCGGACGAGGGCGGCCAGCGACTCCCAGCGGTCCCGGACGGCGCCGGAGCCGGCCGGGGGCTCGGCGGTGAAGCCGCGGGCGGCCAGCACCGCACGGACCTGGCCGGCCAGGTCGGGGGCGTCGTCGGTGAGCGGGTCGGAGGCGGCCCGGGCGGCGCCGCGCAGCAGCACGCCGGCGTCCCGGACCTCGGGGCGTTCGAAGAACCGTTCCGCGCCCTTGAGCTGGTAGGGGACGTTGAGGTCGGCGAGGGCCTGCTCGTAGACCTCGGACTGGCCGTTGGTGCGGAACAGCACCGCGATCTCGCTGGCGCGCACGCCGGCGGCGAGCAGCTCCTTGATCCGGCGGGCGGTAGTCTCGGCCTCGGTGGGCTCGTCCTCGTACTCGGTGTAGACCGGTTCGGGGCCGGCCTCGCGCTGGGAGACGAGCTCCAGGCGGTGCCGGGCGGCCTCGCCGCGGGCCTGGGAGAGCAGCCCGTTGGCGAGGTGGACGACCTGGGGGGTGGAGCGGTAGTCGCGGACCAGCTTGACCACCGTCGCCCCGGGGTGCCGGTTGCGGAAGTTGAGCAGGTAGTCGGGCGTGGCGCCGGTGAAGGAGTAGATGGTCTGGCTGGCGTCGCCGACGACGCAGAGGCTGGCGCCGCCGTCCGGGCCGGTCCACCGGTCGAGCAGGCGCTGCTGGAGCGGGGAGACGTCCTGGTACTCGTCGACGGTGAAGTGCCGGTACTGGGAGCGGACCTGGTCGGCGATGTCCGGGCGGTCCTCCAGGATCGCGGCGGTGAGCAGCAGGACGTCCTCGAAGTCCATGCTGCCGCGGCGGCTCTTGGCCTCCTCGTAGACGCGGTAGACCTGGGCGGTCTCGGCCGGGTCGCGGGGGGCCTCGCGGCCGGACTTGGCGACGGCCACCGGGTAGTCCTCGGGGGCGATCTGGGTGACCTTGGCCCATTCGATCTCGGCGGTGAGGTCGCGCAGTTCGGTGCGCTGGACGCGCAGGCCGCAGCGGCCGGCCGCCTCGGCCACCAGCTGGACCTTGCGTTCCAGGAGCTGGGGCACGGGGCCGCCGACGGCGCGCGGCCAGAAGTACTGGAGCTGGCGCAGCGCGGCGGCGTGGAAGGTGCGGGCCTGGACGCCCTCGGCGCCGAGCTGGCGCAGCCGGCCGCGCATCTCGCCGGCCGCGCGGGCGGTGAAGGTCACGGCGAGGACCTGCTGGGGGTGGTAGACGCCGCTGCTCACGCCGTAGGCGATCCGGTGGGTGATGGCGCGGGTCTTGCCGGTGCCGGCGCCGGCCAGGACGCAGAC
>NZ_JBIVVI010001129.1:0-2949 GCF_044757675.1 Kitasatospora sp. NPDC091257 | reverse complement strand
GGTTGCCGGGGCCCAGGGCCAGGTGCGGGGGGACGACGCAGGCGTGGACGGTGCCGACGACGGCGGCGGGGCGGCCGCCGATCAGCACGGTCGCCACCTTGAGGGCGCCCGGCGGCGGGGTGGTGAGGGCGCCGCCGTGGTCGGTCATGTCGCCGGTCCGGGCTGCGGGGGGCATCTGCGGTCTCCGTTTCCTGCGGTGCCCGGTGTTCGCGGGCACTCGCCATACTGCCATTGGTTCTTGACGTTCCATCAGTCGATCGTCGGTCTGTCTCCGGTCTGTCTCCGGTCGATCGGCGGCTCAGTTGATCCGGACGAAGGCCCCCTTGAGCACCGCCTCGGCGCCACCGTCCACGGTGACCGACGTCGTGCCCCGGACGGTGACCGATCCGCCGCGCACGTTCACCGCGCCGGTGCCCGCGTCCAGGGTGATGCCGGAGGAGGAGAGCCGTACCGTGCTGCCGGCCGCGCCGCCGAGGCCGTGGACGGTCAGCACGATCTCGCCGCGCTGCTGGTCCAGGCTGACCTCCAACTTCCCGTCACCGCTCGCCAGGTGGACACCGGACTTGCCGCCCGGCACGTCCAGCAGCTCCATCCGGTGGCCCGAACGGGACACCACCGAGCGGCGGTTGACCTTGCCGGAGGCCCCGTCGACCAGCGGCACGTCGTGCGGGGAGGGCCGGTCCACGCCGTTGTAGAGCCCGCCCAGCACGTACGGGCTGTCCAGGTCGCCCTGCTCGAAGCCGACCAGCACCTCGTCGTTGACCTCGGGGCTGACCACGCCGCCGCCCCCGGCGCCGCCCCACTGCACGGTGCGCACCCAGTCGGAGACGTAGGTGTCGTCCAGCCAGGGGAACTTGAGCTTCACCCAGCCGCGCTGCCCGCCGCCCGGCTCCCGGACGTCGGTGACCACGGCGACGGCCAGGCCGGGCATCCGGGGCCCGCGCGGCGGGGCGTTGCCGCCGCTGGTCAGCCCGGCCAGCGAGCGGTCGGGCGCCGCGCTGACCACGACGGTGGTGCGGTAGCCGCGGAACGGTTCGAGCAGGTGGCGCACCCCGGTGGCGGTGTAGCGGCCGGAGAAGGCGGCGCCGACGTTGCCCAGCGCGACCGCGGTGCCCGCCCGCAGCCGCGGGTTGCCCTCGGCGACCACCTCCAGCTCGCCGAAGCCGGCCGCCACCGAGGCGGCCAGCGACCGGGCCACCGAGGCGGTCTCCGCCTGGGTGCGGTACGGGGTGTCGGCGACGGTCAGCCGGGACCGGCCGGGAAAGGCGGAGGCCACCACCGAGGGGCTCATCCCCGGCTGCACGGTACGGGAGGTCACCGCCGGCTCGGTGGCGACCAGGGCGCTCTTGGTGGTGACGTTCCAGCCGCGCGCCTCGACCGTGTCCGCTCCCCCGGCGCCGGTCAGCACGCCGCGCAGCTCCAGCAGGTTGCGGCCGTACTCCAGCACCAGCGGGTTCTGCGGCGCGGGGGTGGAGGGGGCCGGCGCGCCGGAGGCGGGGTCGGGCCGGACGAACTCCAGCCTCCCGTCGTCGTCCACCCGCACCTGGGCGCCGCTCTCCTGGGCCAGGAACTGGAGGAACTCCCAGTCCGGGACGTTCGCCTGCGAGAGCTGCTGGTGGACGACGGGGAAGGAGTCGACCGTGCCGCAGGTCAGGCCCGCGCCCGAGGCGACCTGGCGGACGATGTCGGCGGTGGTCATGTTCCGGAAGGCCTTCACCCGGCGCCCGCGCATCAGCCGGTGGGTGACCGCCGAGGCCCGCACCACGGTGTACGAGCCGGTGGTGTCCACCTCCAGCTCCAGCGCGGTCACCTCGCCGGTGAACAGCCGCGCCCGGGTGTTGCCCTGCACGGTGACCACGGACACCTTCAGCGGGGTGCCGATGGTGATCCCGGTGGCGGAGAGGAAGGTGTGGTCGGCGTCCCGGAAGGACAGCACCGCGGTGTCGGGCAGGCCGACGCTCTCCTCGATGTCGCAGGAGACCAGTTGGGTCACCCAGATCGGCGGCAGCGGGCCCGGCGCCTCGACGACGGGGTCGGCGGCGAAGGAGCGGCCGCCGCGGGCCTCGGGAGTGGTCATGGCCGTCCGCCCTGGGTGGGTTCCTGGTTCCGGGTATGGCTCTGGGTGTGGCTCTGGGTGTGGCTCTGGGTGTGGCTCTGGGTGAGTTCCTCGATGCCCGGCACGATCAGCTCCGCGCCGGGGACCAGCGCCAGCGGATCGTCGATGTCGTTGGCCTCCGCGATGGCGCGCCAGGCGGTGGCGTCCCCGTAGGCCCGCCAGGCGAGCATCGGCAGGCTGTCGCCGGCGATCACCCGGTGGGTGCTGCGGGCCTCCGGCGAGCCGGAGGTCGGGTTCTGTCCGGCCGGGTCGACGCTCGCCTCGTCGATGGTCAGCGAGCAGACCGCCCGCAGCGGCTTCCCGTCGACGTCGAAGAGCGAGTAGGTGACCGAGAGGCCGGTCAGCACCCCGTTGAACGACGTGGTCTTCAGGGTGCCCCAGTCCAGCCGGATCCACGGGCTGGCCGGCGTCTTGCGCGCCAGGCTGGCCGGGGTGGGCACGCACGCCGTCATCAGCTGCTCCACCGCCCGCTCCACCGAGTTGTCGTGGGTCGCGGTGGAGTCCAGGAACACGTCGAGGGAGAGCGAGCGCGGACCGCTGCCGACGAACTCGGGCAGCGCGGACTCGCCCGCCATCCGGGACGGGGTGCGCCGCCACTCGGTGGTCTTGCTCAGCACCAGGGTCGCCGGGTTGAACTGGAGCCGGAGCTGCGCGAGCGTGCCGCCGGGCTGGGCGCCGACCGTGGACGGTGGCTCCATGATGGTCAGTTGGGCCCGGGTGACGCTGGCGGGGACCGCCGGGGACATCCTGGTGCTCCTTCCGTGGGTCGGGCTGTGGGGTGGATTCCGTGGATCGGGTGGGCCGGGCCGGCCCGGTGAGCCGGATGGGCGGTG
>NZ_JBIVVI010001128.1:0-2957 GCF_044757675.1 Kitasatospora sp. NPDC091257 | reverse complement strand
CCCAAGGAGGCGTTGCACGTGACCGAGGACCGTACCCCCGCGGTGGCCGAGAACCCCGAGGCCGAGGGCGGCGAGGAGCCCGAGCAGCACAAGGGCCGCAAGAACGGTCTCTACGGCGAGATCTCCGACGAGCTGGCCGCCTCGATGAAGTCCGGCTGGGCCGACACCGAGCTGCACGGCCTCTCCCCCGTCGCCCAGGCCCCGTACGCGGCCGAGCGCCGCGCCGCGCTCTCCGCCGCCTTCCCCGGCGAGCGCCTGGTCGTCCCGGCCGGCAACCTGCGGGTCCGCTCCAACGACACCGACTACGCGTTCCGCGCCTCCAGCGAGTACGTCCACCTCACCGGTGACCAGACCGAGGACGCGGTGCTGGTCGGCGAGCCGACCGGCGACACCGGCCACGCGTTCGTGCTCTACCTGCTGCCCCGCTCGAACCGCGAGAACGGCGAGTTCTGGCTGGACGGCAACGGCGAGCTGTGGGTCGGCCGCCGGCACAGCCTGAGCGAGCAGGAGCAGCTGCTCGGCCTGCCCGCCCGCGACGTGCGCCAGGCCGCCGAGGAGCTGGCCGCGAAGGCCGCGGACCCCGCCGTGCCGACCCGGATCGTCCGCGGCTACGACGCCGGCCTGGAGGCCGCGCTCGCCGACGCCCTGGACGAGGACAAGGACGCCGGGCTCAAGGAGTTCCTGAGCGGCCTGCGGCTGGTCAAGGACGCGTGGGAGATCGGCGAGCTGCGCGCCGCCTGCGACGCCACCGTCAAGGGCTTCACCGACGTGGTCCGCGAGCTGGGCCAGGCCGTCGCCACCTCGGAGCGCTGGATCGAGGGCACCTTCTGGCGCCGCGCCCGGGTCGAGGGCAACGACGTCGGCTACGGCACCATCGCCGCGGCCGGCCCGCACGCCACCACCCTGCACTGGGTGCGCAACGACGGCGACGTGCGCCCCGGCGAGCTGCTGCTGCTGGACGCGGGCGTGGAGACCAGCACCCTCTACACCGCCGACGTCACCCGCAGCCTGCCGATCAACGGCCGCTTCACCGGGCTCCAGCGCCGGATCTACGACGCCGTGTACGACGCCCAGGAGGCCGGCATCGCCGCGGTGCGGCCCGGCGCCCGGTTCCGCGACTTCCACGAGGCCTCGCAGCGCGTCCTCGCCGAGCGGCTGCTCGCCTGGGGCCTGCTGGACGCCTCGGTGTACGACGTCGAGAAGGTCCTGGAGCTCGGCCTCCAGCGCCGCTGGACCCTGCACGGCACCGGGCACATGCTCGGCCTGGATGTCCACGACTGCGCCCACTCGCGCCGCGAGGAGCACGTCGACGCGCTGCTGGTCCCCGGCATGGTGCTGACCGTCGAGCCCGGCCTGTACTTCCAGCAGGACGACCTGACCGTGCCGGAGGAGTACCGCGGCATCGGCGTCCGGATCGAGGACGACATCCTGGTCACCGCCGACGGCAACGAGAACCTCTCGGCCGGCCTGCCCCGCAGCGCCGAGGACGTCGAGGCCTGGATGGCCTCGCTCGCCTGAGCCGCCGCACGACGGCCATGACGAGGCCACGGTGAAGGGCCCGGCCTCCCGAGCAGTGGGAGGCCGGGCCCTTCGGCTTCGGTGCGGGCTCAGCCCTTGCTGTAGGGCTGGACCAGGGAGTCCGCGCTGTGGTGGCCGGCGGCCACCCCGCCGACCTCGATGGCCATCGGTCCGGCGTGCCGCGCCACCGCGACCCGGAAGGTGTACGAGACCGAGCTGCCCGGGAGGAGGTCCGCCAGCTCGGCCGGCTCAGCCCCGAGCCGACCGTTGCAGTCCTGGACCGTGGTGAGGGTCTTCCACTCGTCGCCGACCTTCGCCTGCACCGTGACGTCCGACTCGGACAGCCCCTCGCTGTTCCGGGTGGACAGGAACACCGACGGGTACAGCCGGGTGACACCGTCCGGCGAGGAGAGCTTGTAGGAGAACTCGGTCGGGGCGCCGCCGTAGACCAGCAGGGACGGCTCGGAGACCGAGTTCACCACCGGGCGGTGGGCATCGACGACCTTCGCGGTCACCACGCTCCTGGCCATGTCCTTGTACGACTTGGCGTGCGGGGTCGGGGCGTCCGCCTCGATGGCGAGGCTTCCGGGGCGGTTGTTCACGTCGAGCGACATCCGGTACTCGACCGTCCGGCTCTCGCCCGCGGCCAGGGTGAAGGCGGCGGCGTCGCCGGTGCCCGCGTAGTCCATCCCGCCGCCCTGGCTCAGTGCCGGCAGGGCGGTCCAGCCCGAGGCGTCCTTGCGCTCCAGCGTGCCCTCCGCCATCGAGAGCACCAGCTGGCACGGCGCGCCCTCGTACTGCTGCGTCGCCACCACCGGCGCCACCGCGCGGGTGCCCGAGGCGTCGTTGTTCTTCCAGGTCACCGAGAACGCGACCTTGTCGCCCACCTGGATCTTCTGGCCCTCGCGCAGGCCGTTGAAGGTGATGCCGATGCCGCCGGGCCTGGCGGGCGCCGGCTTGGCGGAGACCGGCTTGGCCGGCGCCTTCGCGGCCGGCTTGGCGTCGGTCCCGGCGGCAGCGGGGGCCGCGGGCGCCTCCGTCGCGGGCGCGGCGGCGGCCGGAGCCGCCTCGGTGGTCGGCGCGGCAGGGGTGGTCGGCGCGGCCGGGGTGGGGGTGGCCGGGACGGCGCCCGCGCCCGGCGTGGCCGAGGAGGTGACGGCCGGGGTGGAGGTGGGGGCGGAGGCGGCGACGGACGCTCCGCCGTTCGTCGGGCCGCAGGCGGCGACACCGATGGCGGCGACGACGGCCAGCGGGACAATCTTCGCAATACGGGCGATAACGGACGCGTTCATGTGACAGTCCCCCCAAGGACACGTGGTGATGAAGGTGATGGTGATCGGATGAACGGGCGCCTGATGTCGCGCCCCGAGGAGCCGGCCCGAGCCCCCCGGCTCCGCCGGCTCGCTCTCCCCGCCTCTCACCCTGATAGACGTCCATCC
>NZ_JBIVVI010001127.1:0-2963 GCF_044757675.1 Kitasatospora sp. NPDC091257 | reverse complement strand
GGCATGCGAATGGAGTGCGGATCTGCCTCTGGCCGGGGCCTTGATCAGCCTCCCGGGACCGGGACGCCCTGGAAGGGGAGAGGGCGGCCGTCATGTCGGCGTCGGCAGTCGTGGCGGGCCACCGCAGTGGTGAGGGACTGGGCGCGGTCAGGGCCGATGCCGCGGATGCGGACGGGGCGCTGTATCAGGAGTGAGGCCCCGGCGACGTGCAGGTCCGCCGTGAATGGAGCCGACAGCCTCCCTATGGGCGAAGCCAGGAGCCTTTGGGTACCAGCAGGAGCGGACGGTGTGGGATGGTGGCGAAGCTGGGCCCGACCGCCCGTGTTCTGACAGACGACCCAGCACGGTCAAGTCCATGTGGAGGAGGCTGTCAATGACGCCCTGCACACGGCCGTACTGGTCATGGTCGGGTAGCGCGGAAGGGACACGCTGGGTGCGGGTGGGCGGCGCGGCATCTGTCACGCTCGAATCGTCGGGCAGCCTGACGGGACGTCATACCGCGTTTGCGGGACATTTGGGACGTCTGACTGATAGACCTTGAAACGTCCCTAATGTGGAAGGCCAGTCGGTGAACAGCCCACTCCGTGACGCAATGGCTCGTGCCAACATGACCTCGTCCAAGCTCGCGCGTGTGTGCGGTGTCGACCCCAAGACCGTCGACCGGTGGCTCGCGAACCCCTCGCGCGAGCCGCATGCCCGACACCGCTCAGCGGCCAGCCGGGCCCTCGGCGAGGAGGAAACCGTGCTCTGGCCGTCCGTACAGCAGCTGGTGAAGTCGGGGCCGGATCGGGAGCTGGTGCAGATGTATCCGTACCGGTCTGCGGCGCCGGCCATGCTGTGGCGTCAGCTGATGAAGGGGGCAACCCGGGAACTGACGTTCGCTGGGTACACCAACTACTTCCTGTGGCTTGAGCACGCGAACTTCGGCAGTTTGCTTCGGCAGAAGGCGGCGGCTGGAGTTCGCATCCGCTTCATCCTTGGCGAGCCCGGACACCCGGTCACCTGTCGGCGTGAGCTGGAGGAGGACGTCCCACTGAGTCTGTCGACCCGGATTGAGGTCACCCTGTCTGAACTGGCAAAGCTGCGGGACACGTCGATTGACGCGCGATATGAGACCGCACACGTCTCACTCAGCGTCTTCCGCTTCGACGACGACATGATCGTCACACCACTGCTGCCCGGTAGGATCGGCCACGACGCTCCGATGATGCATTTCAGGCGAGCCCAGGACGATGGTGTGTTCGATCGCTTCGCTGGTCACGTCGAAGACTTGTGGGCGAACGGGCGTGATGTATGGGCGATCCCGGCAACGGAGGTGGCGGATCATGTCCAGGCGTGACTACCAGGACGACCCGAACGCCCCCGAGGCGAACTCGTTGGTCCCGGCCGCGTCCGTGGTCGTGGTCGACGATACGGGCCGCGTTCTGCTCCAGCGACGTACCGACAACGGGATGTGGGCCCTGCCCGGCGGCAGGATGGACATCGGGGAGTCGCTCGCCGGGTGCGGTGTCCGCGAGACCCGCGAGGAGACCGGCATCGAGGTCGAGATCACCGGGATCGTCGGCACCTACACCGACCCCGGCCACGTCTTCGCCTACGACGACGGCGAGGTCCGCCAGGAGTTCTCCATCTGCCTCCTCGGACGCCCGCTCGGCGGGGAGCTGCGGGTGTCCGACGAGTCCCACGAGGTGGCGTGGTTCACCCCGGCCGAAACGGACGGGCTGCCGATGCTGCCGAGCATCCGCAAGCGGCTGGCCGACTGGCGCTCCGGGATGATCCCCGTGGTGCGCTAGCCACCGCTCGCTGTTCGGCTACGCAAACCCTGGTGGTCTTCCACGACACCGGCGCATGTGGGGCGAGCATGTCGTCGAACTGCAACTCCAGACCGCTGATCCCGGAGGTCACGGTCGAGGGCGATCGGGCCGGGCTGATCCGTGGGCGGCAGACCGTCGGCGAGCTGCTGGCGCTGGGAGTGGGGCTGCCGGAAGACTTCTTCTCCCGGGACCGATGAGTTCAGGCGGTGGCGGCGGTCAAACCTGGGAAAGCAACGACAGCCGACCAGGGAGACTTGAAATGTCCAGCACCGCCACCGCCGCCACCACGACCACCGCCACCGCCGCGAAGTCCAGCAAGGCCGTGGTCCGGGTGGTCTGGACGCTGCGGATCCTGCTCGCGCTCTTCTTCGCCCTGGCCAGCGCGCTGCCCAAGCTGCTCGCGCTCCCCGCCGCCACGACCGTTTTCGACGCCATCGGTGCAGGCCACTGGTTCATGTACCTGACCGGACTGGTGGAGCTGGCCGGAGCGGTCGGCCTGCTGGTCCGCCGGCTGGCCGGGCCGGCCGCGACGGCGCTGATCGTCTTCCTGTCGTTCGCGTTCGTTACCCAGCTCACCGCGATGCACGGCGAGAACGCCGGGACCCCGTTCCTCTTCATGGTGCCGCTGGCCGTCATCGCCTGGAACCGGCGCGCGGAGACGGGCGCGCTGCTCGGCCGCTCGCGCTGACCTGGTGCTTGGAGGGGTCCGTCAGCAGAGGGCCGGCGTCGCGGCGCCCTGGGCTTGAGCCGGGTCATACGGGAGACGGAGGGGCCGTGTCCTCGATTGGTATGGCTGCCTACGAAGGAGGCGACGGCGGCCTGGAGGTCGCCCTGCACTTCAAGTCCAGCTACAGCAGCAACGGCGGACAGTGCATCGAGGCATCCGACAGGATGGCCCGGCATCGTCCCCGTCTGTGACTCCAAGGCCCCGAGGTCCTGCCCTGGCCTTCCGCGCCGATGCATGGCGGTCGTTCGTTGCAGCCGTTCGAGACGGCGAGTTCGGCGACGTCTGGCGCACCGTGCGAGCTGCCCGAGACCCCACTGCCCAGATGGGTAGTGGGGTCTTCCGTCGCTATTTCCGGGTGTTGGTGCGGCGGGTGGGTTCGGCTGTGGTCGGGTCTTCGGGCCAGGGGTGGCGGGGGTAACGAC
>NZ_JBIVVI010001126.1:0-2963 GCF_044757675.1 Kitasatospora sp. NPDC091257 | reverse complement strand
GGCGGGGCCGGTTTCGCCGGGCGGGTTCGCCGGGCCGGTTCGCCGAGCCGGGTTCGCCGGGCCTGTTCGCTCAGAGGCCGAGCAGGCCCGGGTCGGCGGCCAGGGCGCGCAGCGGCTCGCGCGGGTCGGCGACCAGCCTGCGCTCCGTCAGGTCGAGGATGCCGCCGACGCCGGTGATCTCGGCGGCCAGCACGCCGTCCTCGCGGACCAGCCGCTGCACCAGCTGGAAGGTCTTGCCCTCCCGCCAGGTGAACGAGCAGCCCACCTCCACCGAGTCTCCCGCGCGCAGCTCCCGCAGGTACTTGACCGTGGTCTCCAGGACGACCGGGCCGACCCCCTCGGCGACCAGGTCCGCCTGGCGGATCCCGGCCGCCCGGAGGTACTCCCAGCGGGCGTGCTCGGCGTACTGGAGGTAGACCGCCTGGTTGAGGTGACCCTGGGAGTCGGTCTCGTACCCGCGGACGGTGATGCGTGTGGTGAAGTCCTGATCACTCATGCCCGCACGCTACTCCGGGCCGCGGGCGTGCCACCTCGTGTCCTGCGTCACGCCGTCACGCCGCCGGGTCCGGCCTCTCCGGGATCATCCGGTCAGGACGTCCAGCACCGGCGTGAGGGCGTCCGGGCGCCGGTCGACGGGCAGGTGCTCGACGGGGTGGAAGCCGCAGCCGAGCGCGGTCGCACCGCCGTCGCAGGTACGGTCGTCGCCGACCATCAGGACGTCGGCCGGAGCGAGCCCGAGCCGCTCGCAGGCGATCTCGAAGATCACCGGATCGGGCTTCTGCGCGCCGACCTCGTACGACAGCACGTAGACGTCGACCAGTTCCGCCAGGCCGTACGCGCGGAAGACCGGCCGCAGGTCCCAGCCGATGTTGCTCACCACCGCGACCGGCACGCCCCGGCGGCGCAGCTCGCGCAGCACGGCGGCGGTGTCCGGGTACGGCCGCCAGTTCGCGGGCGCCCAGTGGGACTCGTAGAGGGCGTCCACGTCGAGGGCGGCGGGCGGCTCGGCGTCGCGGGTCAGCGCGGTGTACGCGGCCCGGTGCAGCTCCGGGGTCAAGTCCCGGGTGTCCCACGCCGGCTGGACCTCCGGCCGGATCCGCCGCGGCGGCACCCCGCCGGGCAGGGCACCGAACTCCTCCAGCCGGGCCACCAGTTCGGCCTCCTCCCGGGCCGGCAGGACGAGGCCGGTGGCGGCGGTGTGGGCCGCCAGCCACTCGGCGGTGGGGACGACGCCGAAGAGGGTGCCGGAGAAATCGAACATCACGCCTTTGGTCATGGACCCCGAGCTTAGGGCGTGCCTTGTGGATCTTGTCGGATCAGGGCAGGGTGAGAATGCGCGGACCGTCCTCGGTGATGGCGACGGTGTGCTCGACGTGGGCGGCGCGGCTGCCGTCGACGGTGCGCAGGGTCCAGCCGTCCGGATCGGTGCGGTGGTCGTCGCGCCCGCCGGCCAGCAGCATCGGCTCGATCGCCAGCACCAGGCCGGGGCGCAGCGGGTAACCCCGCCCCGGGCGGCCCTCGTTGGCCACGTGCGGGTCCTCGTGCATCCGGCGGCCGATGCCGTGCCCGCCGTAGCCGTCCAGCAGGCCGTAGCGGCCGGCGCGGGCGACGGTGCCGATGGCATGGGCGATGTCCCCGGTCCGGTTGCCGACCACGGCGGCGGCGATGCCCGCTTCCAGGGCGCGCCGGGTGGTCTCGATCAGGGCGGTGTCCTCGGGGCGGGCGGTGCCGACGGTGAAGCTGACCGCCGAGTCCCCGGCCCAGCCGTCCAGGAGGGCGCCGCAGTCGATGCTCACCAGGTCGCCGTCGCGCAGCCGGTAGCCGTTCGGGATGCCGTGCACCACGGCGTCGTTCACCGAGGCGCAGATGACGGCCGGGAACGGGACGGGCGCGAAGGACGGGCGGTAGCCGAGGAACGGCGAGCCGGCCCCGGCGGCCTTGAGCACGCCCCGCGCCACCTCGTCCAGCTCCAGCAGGCTCACGCCGACCGCCGCCTGCTCCCGGACGGCCGCCAGCGCCTGCGCGACCACCCGTCCGGCCTCGCGCATCGCGGCCAGCCCGGCGTCCGACTTGAGTTCGACCATGGTGCTTCTCTCCTCTGGATCCAATTCTTATACCGGTATTTGTATCACGGTTGCGGGGCGTGGACGCCGGGCGGCGAGGGGGCCGTAGACTCGTCGGCATGGTGAGGACTCCGCTGACCCCGTGGGAGCGCGAGCGCGGCGAGCGCTTCGGGGCGCTGCTGCGCGAGGCGCGCGGCGAGCGCAGCATGGTCGAGGTGGCCGCGGCGGCCGGCGTCTCGGCCGAGACGCTGCGGAAGATCGAGACCGGCCGGGCGCCGACACCGTCCTTCTTCACCATCGCGGCGCTGGCCTTCGCGCTCGACCTGTCCATGGACGACCTGGCCGCCGCGTGCGCGCCCCCGGAGAGCGGCGAGGCGCTCTCCGCCTAGCGCACCCCTCCGCGGCGCCCGTACGCGGACCGTTAACATCCGGTGACGCGGCCTCCCGGATATTGTCACAATCAAAACTTGACGCGTTTATGCCACCGGACTAGCGTCGTCGTTCGTCGGCCTTCTCGGTTTTCACCGCCGAATCGATTTCCGAAGCCCTCCTCAAATCCCGTGATGATGTCGCTCGCGGGAATTTCGGTGTCCGTCGAAACGCGACGCGACACCGTCCGCCGAACGATCTTCATCGGTTTCCCCAGGAGCTGAAGACATGGTCGCCCCGCGCCCGATTCGCACGCCCAAGGAACTGCTCGCCCAGCAACTCGTCCCCGAGGAAGAATTCGCGACGATCACCGACGTCGCCAAGAAGTACGCCCTCAGCATCACTCCCGCCATGCGCGGGCGGATCGTCGAGCTCGACGATCCGGTCGCCCGTCAGTTCGTGCCCACCGGCCAGGAATTGATCTCCCTGCCGGAGGAGCGGGAGGACCCGATCGGCGACGACCCCTTCACC
>NZ_JBIVVI010001125.1:0-2964 GCF_044757675.1 Kitasatospora sp. NPDC091257 | reverse complement strand
GCTCCGGCAAGGCGCCCCACCCCGTCCCCGAGGACCAGGACCTGCGCCCGGGCGAGGCCGACCCCCAGGTCTGGCTGCACTCGCTCGGCGACGCCGCGACCGGCGGCCTGTTGGAGGGCGTCCGGGCGATCGGCGTCAGCGCCCAGCAGCACGGGATGATCGGCCTGGACGCGGGCGGGGTACAGGTCCGCCCGGCGCTCCTGTGGAACGACCCGCGCTCCAGCGGGGCCGCCGCCAAGCTGCTGGACGCCTTCGGCGGCCCGGCCGCCTGGACCGCCGCGATCGGCGCCGTGCCCGCCCCCACGTACACCATCGCCAAGCTGCGCTGGCTGGCCGAGTTCGAGCCGGCCAACGCCCGTCGGATCGCCGAGGTGCTGCTGCCGCACGACTGGCTGGTCTGGCAGTTGCTCGGCCACCCCAAGCGCCGCACCACCGACCGCGGCGACGCCTCCGGCACCGGCTACTGGTCGCCGATCACCGGCGAGTACCGGCAGGACCTGGTCGAGCTGGCGCTCGGCCACGAGCTCAGGCTGCCCGACGTCCTGCCCCCGGCCGAGCCCGCCGGGCACACCCCCGAGGGCCTGCTGATCTCGGCCGGAACCGGGGACAACATGGCCGCCGCACTGGGCCTGGGCCTCGGCCCGGGCGACGCGGTGGTCTCCCTCGGCAGCGCCGGAACGATCTTCGCGGTGCACGAGGAGGCCGTGGTGGACGCCTCCGGCCTGGTCTCCTCCTTCGCCGACGCCAGCGGCCGGCACCTGCCGATGGTCGCCACCCTCAACGCCGCCGAGGTGCTGCGCTCCACCGCCGCCCTGCTCGGCCGGGACCTGGAGGGCCTGAGCGACCTCGCCCTGCACTCCTCCCCCGGCGCCTACGGCCTGGTGCTGCTGCCCTACCTGGACGGCGAACGCACCCCCGCGCTGCCGCACGCGGCCGGCACCCTGACCGGGCTGCGGGCCGAGGCGATGACCCCTCAGCACCTGGCCCGGGCCGCCGTCGAGGGCATGCTGTGCAACATCGCCGACGCCCTCGACGTGCTGCGCGCCCGGGGCGTCGCGGTGAAGCGGGTGTTCCTGCTCGGCACGGCCGGGCGGCTGCCCGCCGTCCGGCACATCGCCCCGATGCTGTTCGGCGTCCCGGTCGTGGTGCCGCCACCGGGCGCCCACGCCGCCCGCGGGGCCGCCCGGCAGGCCGCGTGGGCGCTGGCGGGCACCCCGGAGCCGCCGGAGTGGGAGCTGCCGGACGCCGAGACCGTCGAGCCCGACGGGGAGCAGGACCTGGCGATCGGCTCGGCGGTGCGTCAGCAGTACCGGGCCGCCCGCGACCAGATCCACCCGGAGGCCGCGGCCTGACCCCGGCCCGGGGGCGGTGACGGCCGTGCGGATGCGGCACCCGGCGCCCGGTGGCAGCGTGGAACGGGACACGGCCACCGACGCGGAAGGCGGCAGGACGCCATGGCGCTGCACAAGGGAGCCGGCGGCGACCGCCGGCTGAGCATCGGCCCGTACCCGACCGTCGCCGACCCGTTGGGCGCGATGAAGCTGGCCCCGCCGCTGCACCGGCTCGGCGAGGGCCCGGTCGCGGCCGAGACCACGTACCAGCTGATCCACGACGAGCTGATGCTGGACGGCAACGCGAAGCTCAACCTGGCGACCTTCGTCACCACCTCGATGGACGCCCAGGCCACCCGGCTGATGACCGAGTGCCTCGACAAGAACATGATCGACAAGGACGAGTACCCGCAGACCGCCGAACTGGAGCGGCGCTGCGTGGCGATCCTCGCCGACCTCTGGCACGCCCCCGACCCGGACACCGCCGTCGGCTGCTCCACCACCGGCTCCAGCGAGGCCTGCATGCTGGCCGGCATGGCGCTCAAGCGCCGCTGGATGCGGCGCCACCCCGACCGCTACGCCGCCGGGGCCCGGCCGAACCTGGTGATGGGCGTCAACGTGCAGGTCTGCTGGGAGAAGTTCTGCAACTTCTGGGAGGTCGAGGCCCGCACCGCGCCGATGGAGGGCGACCGCTTCCACCTGGACGCCGAGCGGGCGGCCGCGCTGTGCGACGAGAACACCATCGGTGTGGTCGCCGTGCTCGGCTCCACCTTCGACGGCTCGTACGAGCCGGTCGCGGAGATCTGCGCGGCCCTGGACGCCTTCCAGGAGCGCACCGGCGTCGACGTCCCGGTGCACGTGGACGGCGCCTCCGGCGGCATGGTGGCACCCTTCCTCGACCCGGACCTGTCCTGGGACTTCCGACTGCCCCGGGTCGCCTCGATCAACACCTCCGGCCACAAGTACGGCCTGGTGTATCCCGGGGTGGGCTGGGCGCTCTGGCGCGACAAGGAGGCACTGCCGGAGGAACTGGTCTTCCGGGTCAACTACCTGGGCGGCGAGATGCCGACCTTCGCCCTCAACTTCTCCCGGCCCGGCGCCGAGGTGGTCGCCCAGTACTACATCTTCCTGCGGCTCGGCCGGGATGGCTTCCGGGCCGTCCAGGGCGCCTGCCGCGAGGTCGCCACCTACCTCGCCGGGCGGATCGGGAAGCTGGACGGCTTCCGGCTGCTGACCCGGGGCGACCAGCTGCCGGTATTCGCCTTCACCACCGAAGGGGACGTCCCGTTCGACGTGTTCGACGTCTCGCGGCGGCTGCGCGAACGCGGCTGGCAGGTGCCGGCGTACGCCTTCCCGGCCAACCGGGAGGACCTGTCGGTGCTCCGGGTGGTCTGCCGCAACGGCTTCTCGCGGGACCTCGCCGACCTGCTGCTGGCCGACCTCGACCGGCTGCTGCCGGAACTGCGGCGCCAGCCCGTCCCGCTCCAGCAGCTCGGGGTGCCGCCCCGCTCGGGCTTCCACCACTGACCCTTCGCACACCCGGGAGAACGTCACGGCGGGGAGGGCGCAGCGAAGCGCCCTCCCCGCCGGACCATCCCGGCGGGCCGGGGCAGCCTCCCCCCGCGAGGCTGCC
>NZ_JBIVVI010001124.1:0-2966 GCF_044757675.1 Kitasatospora sp. NPDC091257 | reverse complement strand
CCGACCGGGGCAGGGCTCTCCTCCTCCGCCGCCCTGGAGTGCGCCACGGCCGCCGCCCTGAACGACCTGTACGGGCTCGGCCTGTCCGCGCCGGAACTCGCCCTGATCTCCCAGCGGGCCGAGAACGCCTTCGTCGGCGTGCCTTGCGGTGTGATGGACCAGATGGCCTCCGCCTGCTGCACGGACGGTGCCGCGCTGTTCCTGGACACCCGGACGCTGGAGGGGCGGCACGTTCCGCTCGACCTGGAGGCGGCCGGGTTCCGGCTGCTGGTGATCGACACCCGGGTCAAGTACGACCTCGGCGACGGCGCCTACGCCGTCCTGCGGGCCGGCTGCGAGCGCGCCGCTGAGCTGCTGGGCCTGGCCGCGCTGCGCGACCTGCCGGCTGCCGGCCTCAGCGCCGCCCTGGAGCGCCTCCCCGACGACCTCGCCCGCCTGGTGCGGCACGTGGTCACCGAGAACGGGCGCGTGCTGGAGACGGTCGAGCACCTGGACGGTGGCCGGATCGCCGCGCTGGGGCCGGTCCTGACGGCCGGACACGCCTCGCTGCGCGACGACTTCCGGGTCTCCTGCGACGAGACGGACCTCGCGGTCGAGTCCGCCGTGGCGGACCCGGTCGCGGCGGCGGTGCGGTCGGCGGGCTACGCGGCGCCGGTGGCGTTCACCGCCGTGCCCTCGCCGGGGGCGCGGCGGGTGGACTGACCGGGCGGGGCCCGGAGCCGCCCGGTCAGCCTGCGGCCGGTACCACGACGAGTTCGCCGACGGCGTCGGCGAGCGCGTTGCGGGCCGCTGCCGGGAGGGCGTCGTCGGTGATGAAGCAGTCGACCTCCGTCAGGGTCGCGAAGCTGCTCAGGCCGACGACGCCCCACTTGGTGTGGTCGGCGACCACGACGGTGCGGCGGGCCGAGGCGATCAGGGCCCGGTTGGTCTGCGCCTCGGCCAGGTTGGGCGTGGTGAGTCCGGCCTGCTCACTGACGCCCTGCACACCGAGGACGAGCAGGTCCACGTGGAGCGTGCGGATCGTCTGGTCCGCGAGGGTCCCCACCAGCGCCGCGGAGCGCGTCGGCGCCCCACCGGTCAACAGCAGCGACGGGACGCTCTCCCTCCCGTCGCTCTGCGCCGCCCACAGCAGGTCCGCGATCCGCAGGGAGTTGGTCACGACCGTCAGCCCCGGGACCTCCAGCAGCCGGGAGGCGACCGCGTAGGTGCTGGTGCCGGCGGACAGCGCCACCACGCTGCCCGGTTCCACGAACTGCGCGGCCGCGTTCGCCAGGGCGGCCTTGGTGCTCTCCTCCAGCTCGGACTTGGCCTCGAAGCCGGGCTCGAAGCTGCTGGCGGTCCCGGCGGCGACGGCTCCGCCGTACACCTTCTGCACGGTGCCCTGCCGGGTGAGCCCTCGGCGCAGGGCCCCCTGATCACGCCCTCGCGTGGCTTCGCTCGAACGAAGGGCTTTTTGGGGACCCGCGCTGATGTTCTGGCCGAGGTGACGCCCGGGGACACGCTCGCGAGGGCGCCCGCCACCCTCGGTGGGAGGTGCTGGAATCTGCTCGCCGGAACTCCCTGGCGCTCACTTTCAGAAAAGAGGTACACGCATGGCCGACAAAGTCACGGTGGCCGGGCGAGGGACTGCCGAAGCCGTCGCGGATCTGGTGGTGATCCGTGGCGCCGACACGGCGCGGGCGAAGACGGCCACGGAGACGGTGAGTGCCGCCCACGCCGTCGGGGAGAAGCTGCGCACAGCTCTGCGCGAGCAGCGAGTCGCGGACCGGGCCATCGAGATCGTCAGTCAGCCTCCGCAGAACGACTGTGACTCGACCGGTGCCACGGTGTCGCACCATGCCGAAGAGAGCGTCTCGGTGACAGTGCGGCAGGCCGGCGGGGTCACAGAGGAGGTCGAGAGGATCGTCAAGATCATCGAGTCGGTCGACGAGCGTTTCCTCGTGCGCGACGTGGGATTCGATGTGGCCGATCGGGCCTCGCTGCGGGCCGAGGCTCACCGGGCCGCCCTCGCCGATGCACGGGCGCAGGCCGTCCAGTATGCCAAGCCCGCTGGGCGGGAGCTGGGGTCGCTCGCTTCGAGCGTGGACGGCGACGAGACGAGCGAGAATTCGTCCGGCAAGATCGAGATGAGCGTCACCGTCAACGTGGTCTACAACCTGCGCTGAGGGGCCGGCTGGCCTCGACGCCGACCTGCAGTCGGGAGCGACTGGACTCCCGGCCTCGTCGATGGTCTCCGGGACGGCTTGACGGGGCGGCGGACGAGGGCCATGGCGAGACCGGGCTCGTCCGCACGCTCCGAGACCGGTCGAAGGCCGGGCGGGCTTCGCCGTACGGCCCGGCGGGAAACGGCGAGCAGCCTCCGTTAGAGGTCACCGACCCGAAGGGGCGCCGCCGTCAGGAACGCTCCTCCGCCGGTCCGGCCCGCACTCCTGTCACGACACGCGGCATCGGGCAGCGGCCGGACACGTCACCGGGCCTCGTGCGGCGTCAGGGCGGGGACGAACGCTGTCCGGGGGCAGGGCCGGGCGCTGCGTGCGCTGTTCTTTTCAGTCCTGGCCGCCGGTGCCCAGCCGGACCACAGCCACATCCCTCGACTCGGCGGTCGTCGGCGAACATGCACTCATTGTGATCAAATAGGTGCCTTGAGTGATGCCCGAGGGTGAGAGGTGCGAATTTCCTCTGCCCTCGCGGCAGCGTTCCTGGCTGCAACCGCCGTCGTGGCTGGCGCTGGCGCTGGCGCTGCCGCGGCTGGCGACGGCACCGCCGGCAACGCGAGCCTCGGCCCCCTCTCGCCTGTTGGCCAACTGGAGCCCGGCCTGTCTTCGGCCACTCAACACGTCAACGCCAATGTCTACGACATGTCAGCCGCGATTCTGGGGAAGGACCGCCCCTTGAACCCGAAATCAACGGACTGCGCTCCTCCCCACCAGGGAGGAGGTGGTCAGTCGGACTGACGAAGTGACGAC
>NZ_JBIVVI010001123.1:0-2967 GCF_044757675.1 Kitasatospora sp. NPDC091257 | reverse complement strand
CCCCCAGCGCGAGCTGAGCCCCCCGGCGGACCGCACGATCCGACGCGCCCGCCCCCGAAACCGGCCCGTCCCCGGCCAGGGACCGGCTGGTGAGGGGCGGCGCGTCGGTCATGACGAAGTCACGCGGGCCGGGGCGCCCTCGTGGAGCCGCCGTCCCTGCCCGCCGCCGGCCCCCGTGACCGCGAGCCGCCTCCGCGAGCCGCTGCGAGCTGCCGCCGGCCGCCGCTGTCGAACGACTCGGCGCCCCCGGCAGGGCGGCGCGCGGTGGCTCCCGGGGGCGTGCGTGGTGGTGCGGGCTTCCGTCCGATGGCCGCGGGGCGCAGCGGCGGCCGCGAGGTGGGCGCCGGGGGACAATGGCGGGGTGATCAGTAGCCCCGTTCTCGACCCGACCCGCCTCGCCAAGTTCCGCGAGGCGCTGCTCGCCGCCTCGTTCACCGCCGACGGGTGCCTGGACCTGCTCGGGCCCACCGGCTATTCGGCGTTGGCCCGCAGCGAGGCGGTCCCGGCACTGCGGGCGACCCGCGGTGGCAGCCCGCTGGAGACGCTGGTGCGGCTGTTCCTGCTCCAGCAGCCGGTCCCGTACCGGGCGGCCGCCGCCGCGCTGCCGGTGGAGGACTGCCTGGCGGACGGCTGGCTGCGCCCCGACGGCGATCTGGTGCGCGCCACCGTCGACGTCCGGCCGTACGCCAACGAGGTGGCCGGGATGCCCAGTTCGGATGCCTGGGTGGTCTCCGACCTGGGCTGCGCGGTGGGCGGCGCGGGCGGCATCGGCTCCGGTGAGACCGCGCACGGGGTGGCCCGCAAGGACCTGGTGCTGGGCGTCGGCGGTGCCTCCACCACGCTGGCCAACATCACCGTGCGCCGTCCCGTCCGGGCCGCGCTGGACCTCGGTTCGGGCTCCGGTGTCCAGGCGCTGCACGCGGCCCGCCACGCCGGGACCGTCACCGCCACGGACCTCAATCCGCGCGCGCTGCGCTTCACCGAGCTGACCCTGGCACTGTCCGGTTTCGACAACACCGAGGTGTCCACCGGAAGCCTCTTCGAGCCGGTCGGGGAGCGGAAGTTCGACCTGATCGTCTCCAACCCGCCGTTCGTCATCTCGCCGGGCGGCCGGTTCACCTACCGCGACGGCGGCATGGCCGGGGACGACCTGTGCCGCAGCCTGGTCCGCTCGGCCGCCGACCACCTGGAGCCCGGCGGCTACTGCCAGCTCCTCGCCAACTGGCAGCACGTCAAGGGCGAGGACTGGCAGGAGAGGCTGGCCGGCTGGGTCGCGGGCACCGGCCTGGACGCCTGGGTCGTCCAGCGCGAGGTCCAGGACGTGGCCCAGTACGCCGAGTTGTGGCTGCGCGACGGCGGTGACCACCGCGGCCCCGGCGGCGACTACCAGGCCCGGTACGGCGAGTGGCTGGACGCCTTCGAGGCGGGCCGGGTCGAGGGCATCGGGATGGGCTGGATCACCCTGCGGGCGAGCGGCGCCGAGCGTCCGACCGTCCGGGTGGAGGAGTGGCCGCACCCGGTGGAGCAGCCGCTGGGCCCGCACATCGAGGCCTGGTTCGACCGGCAGGACTTCCTCCGCTCGCACGACGACGCGGGCCTGCTCGCGGCCCGCTACGTGCTGGCCGACGAGGTGGTCCAGGAGCAGGTCGGCTCGCCGGGCGCGGAGGACCCGGAGCACGTGATCCTGCGTCACAACCGGGGCATGCGGCGCGCCACCAAGGTGGACACCGTGGGCGCCGGGTTCGTCGGGGTCTGCGACGGGACGCTGTCGGCGGGCGAGATCGTGGACGCCATCGCGCAGCTGCTCGGCGAGGACCGGGTGGTCCTGCGGGACCGGGTGCCGGAGTCGCTGCGCCTGCTGACCGAGCAGGGGTTCATCGACCCGGTCCGCTGAGGCCCGACCCGGCGCGGCCCGACGCGTCCCGGCGCGTCCCGGCGCGGCCCGGCCCGTCCGGCCCTCCGTGGCCGGATTCACCGTGCCCGGTTGCGCCGTGCCCGGTTGCGCCGTGCCCGGATTCACCGTGCCCGGACCCCGGCCCTCCGTGACCGCACCCGCCGAGACCTGACCGGTTCACTCGCCCGTACCCCCTGGTTCGTCCGGCCGCCGCCGGGTGGCAGTCTCCCGTTGGCTCTCCACTGTGAAGCTCTGTCCACAGGCTGTGGACAGAGCTGGGGAGCCGGGGGCCAGGGGTGGACACGACGACGGCGATGGTGGGCGGGTCGGTGCTCGCCCTCTTCGGTGGCGTGCTGCTGCTCTGGTGCGCCGCCGAGGTGGGCTTGCGCCTGCGGGTGCGCCGCCGGGGGGCGGCGGCGTTGGCCACCGTGATGGCCGAGGACGACGTGCACGGCCAGCTGGACAGTGCTCCGCTGCTCTCCTTCTCGGTGCCGCCCTCGGTCGGCGGCGCCGGCGCGTGCGGGATCGCCGGGCTGGTCATCGCCCGTCCGCGGGGGCACACCCCGCTGCGCCGTCCGGACCGCTTCGCGCCCGGAGCCTCGGTGCGGATCTGTTACGACCCGCAGCGCCCGAGCCGGGTGGTGCTGGCCGCGGGGGAGGTCGGGCGGGCCGCCGTCGTGGACCTGCTGTGGAGCGTCCTGGGCATGGGCTGCCTGGCGGCGGGCGCCGGGCTCCTGGCCGTGGCCGGCGGCTGAGCCCGCCCCCGCTCCGCCCCCGCCTCGCTCCGCTCCGCCCCGCGAGAACCCGTCGATTTTCCGTTGACAGATCTTGAAATCCGTCATTCCATCCTCCGGAACCTGCCGAAGGCCCCCCTCCGCGGGGCGCGAACCTCCGTCATCGGGTTACCGTTCGAGTGGCGTCGGTGAGCCCGGCAAGTGAAAAAGCGGGATCCGTCCGTTTGACAAGGGTGGCCGGGGTACGGTCACACTCCGCTGGTGGGACAACAGCCCCACCATTCCCGGCCCGAGCCGCATCGTGATGCCGTCGACGGCCCGCTTGCCGCCCTTGTGGAC
>NZ_JBIVVI010001122.1:0-2967 GCF_044757675.1 Kitasatospora sp. NPDC091257 | reverse complement strand
CCCTCAGCCCATGTACTCCTCAGCGACGACCCCCACGCCCACCGCGACCCGCCCCGCGCTGCGCCCCCCCGCCGCAGCCGCCGGCCGCACCGGCCCGAGGGCGGTGCCCCCGGCGAGCCGTCCGGCGGCCCCGCGCGGCGCGGAGGGCCGGGCCACGGACACCCGGGTCGTCCCGACCGGCCGCACGGCGCTGGGCCCCACCGGCCGTACCGCGCTGGGGCTGCGCGCCCCCGAGACCGCCATGCCGGCCGGTGGCCGGATGCCGCTGGCCCGGCAGGCCGACGGCCAGGTGCTGCGGGCCCGGCGGCCCGGCCAGCCCGGCGGCGGCCCCGAGCGGATCGATCCCTCGGCGCTCCAGACCCCGGCGGTCCGGGCGGCGCTCGCCAGTGTCGCGCGGATATGTCCCGCGTTCACCCCGCGCCAGGTCCTGCGCGAGGGCAGCCGCCACATCCTGGTGGCGGGCACCATCGGGCGGGCTCCGGTGGTCGCCAAGTGCCTGGCGCCGCAGGCGGTGCGGAGTGAGTACTTCGAGCAGCTGGTGGCCGACTTCCACCACGAGGTCGCGGTCTACCGGGCGTTCGTCCGGCACCGCCCGCCGGTGCGGCTGCCCCGGCTGGTGGCGGCCGACCACGACCGGTGCGTGCTGGTCATGGAGCGCGTCCCCGGGCGCCCGGCCGCCCGCGAGCGCCACCCGGTCAACGCGCCCACCCCGGGCGAGGTGCGGGCGCTGCTCACCGCGGTCCGCACGCTGAACCTGTGGCGGCCGCCGACCGACGTCTTCCAGCCGCGCCTGGACTACCAGTTGGAGATCGCCCGCTACCACTCGGTGGGCCAGCTCACCGACCGGGACGCCGGCGACCTGCGCGGCCTGCTGCACGGCCTCGGCCACACCCCGCTCCAGCTCTGCCACGGCGACGCCCTGCTCAGCAACATGCTGCTGGCGCCGTCCGGCCCGGTGCTGGTCGACTGGGAGCAGGCCGGCTGGTACCTGCCCGGCTACGACCTGGCGGTGCTCTGGAGCGTCCTGTCCGGGGACACCGCGGCACGCCGCCAGATCAGCCAACTCGCCCAGAACGGCGGCACGATGGCCCGGGACGCGTTCCTGGTGAACCTGGTGCTGGTGCTCATGCGGGAGATCCGGCTGTACGACGTGCCGGGCGCCGGCGAGGAGCAGCGGATCATGATCCGCCGGCTCTACGACGACGCGGCGCTCGCCCGCCGCGCCGTCCGCGCCGCGGTCGGGACCCGCTGAGCCGCGGGGGTCCGGCCCCGTCCCGCCCGCCCTGCCCTGCTCGCCCCGCTGGTCGGCGCGGGCGGGGCGCGGCGGTGGGGCCCGGGCATCGCCGGGCGGAGGTCGGGGGCCTCTCCCGGCCGCCGGGCCGGGGCACGTCGTGGCTCCGGGAACGACCGCCGGGCCCGGGCGCTACGGCCGGGTGCCCCGTTCGAGCGCGGCCCGTCCGACGGCCTCCAGGACGGTCTCGTCGACGGCCAGGTGCACCCGGCTGCTGAGCACGTCCCGCAGGTAGCGCTCCAGCGGGTGACGCCGGCTCAGGCCGGGGTTGCCGGTGAGGGCGACGGCCTGCTGGACCACCGCCGTCGCGGCCCGGGTCGCCAGCAGGTGGGCCGGACCTGTCCGGGCGACCGCCTCCGGCTCGCCCCGGTCCACCCGGGAGGCCAGCCCCTCGACCAGTTCCTCGGCACCGATCAGCTGGGCCTCGATCTCGCCGAGGGCGGTCCGGTAGCGCGGCAGAGTGCCGAGCGGCTCGGTCAGGTTGGCCGGAGTGCGCTGGTTGAGGAAACGGATCAGCCAGGCCTCGGCGGCCCGGGCGACGCCGATCGCCACCGCGGAGAGGGCCAGGTCGTGCCAGGCCAGGGAGAGTTCGGCCTCGGCGTCGACGCCCTGACGGGCCGTCCGGCGGCCGGTGGTCAGGCCGAGCGCGAGGTCGACCGGCACCCGGACCCCGTCCAGTACGACATCGTGGCTGGCGCTGGCCCGCAGGCCGAGCTGGTCCCAGGTCGGGTCGATCTCCAGGCCCTCGCTCTCACCGCGGACCAGGAAGGTGCCGACCCTCGGCTCCTCCTCGTCGGTCCGCGCGGTGACCGCCATCCAGGCGAGCGCCTCGGCGCCGGTGCAGTACGTCTTCCGGCCCGTCAGCAGCCAGCCGTCGCCGTCCCGTCGGGCGACCGTGGCGGGCAGCTCGCCCACGACGGCCCCGGGCTCCGCCCGCAGGGTGTTGATCAGTACCGGGCCGCGCCGGGACTCGGTGAGCAGCCGCCGGTAGCCGGCCGTCGGCCAGTCGGCGCGGCGGGCCTGCTCGGCGTGCCGGAGCAGGGTGAAGGCGGTGACCACGGCCACCGAGGCGTCGCCGCGGCCGAGTTGGGACAGCACCCGGACGGTGTCGGCGAGCGTTCCGCCCGGACCGCCGTACCGCGCGGAGACGGTGAGGGTGAGCAGCCCGGCCTCGTGGACCGCCTCGATCCCCTGGTAGGGGAAGGTCGCGTCGCGGTCGTGCTCCTCGGCGCGGGCGGCCAGCAGGTCGACCACCCGGGGCAGCCCGGCGAGAGCGGCCTCGATCCCGGTGCGGTCGGGCACGGGGTCGGTGGTGGCGGAGGCGGAAGCGGAAGCGGCGGGCGCGGTGGCGGAGGCGGAACGCACCGGGCCGGCGGAAGCGGCGGGCACGGGACCGGCGGTACCGGTGGGTGTGGAACCGGTGGATTCGAGATGGCCGGAATCGGACCGGTCGGAATCCGCCGTTCGCGGGGCGGTCCGGGAACGGCGTCCGGCGGGAGCGCCCTCGGACGCACGATCGACGGTCGAACGGTTGACGGTGCGGGTCGTCATGATGCGGTGCCTCCGGGCGACAGCGTGGGCTCGGCGAATGCGGGCGGCACGCCGTACGGGCGCGCGGTACCGACTGGCGGCCCCGGAGGCCGGCTCACGGCCCGCCCCCTGGTGTCGGCGCCGAC
>NZ_JBIVVI010001121.1:0-2977 GCF_044757675.1 Kitasatospora sp. NPDC091257 | reverse complement strand
CGTGCGGGGCGGGGCGGGGCGGGGGCGGACTCACGCGGTGCCCGGCCGCCGGCGGCGGTGGTGGTAGGCCCAGGCGAGGGCGAGGGTGATCGGGCCCCAGAACATCGCCGTCGAGGTGCAGATCCGGCCCAGGAGCATCCACCAGCCGTTGCTGTAGCCGACGTCCGCGAACACGCCCAGCCAGGCGAGCGGCATGCCGTCGAAGAGGGCCACCAGGGTCAGGCCCCCGAGCACGGCCGGGACGAGCGCCGCGAGCGGCGGCACCCGCCGGCCCCGCAGCACCGGCACCCAGCGCGGGAACACCTCGCCCCAGCCGCTGACCAGCCCCAGGGTCAGCAGCGTCAGCGCCTCGGTGACCACGCTCAGACCGATCACGTACGGGGCGGCCCACCAGACGTAGGGCGGGGCGGCCGGGTCGACGGTGCCCATCCGGAAGTCGAAGGCGAACGGCAGCCGCCACAGGCAGTGCGGCAGCACGATCAACGGGAGGGCCTTGGCCAGTCGCAGGGCCCAACGGGGAACGGGGCGTTCGGTGTCGCCCACCGGAATGTCCATCAGCATGGCTCCACCGTCCCGGACACCACCCCCGCCGCACGTCCACCGCACGGCCCGTCCGCCTCCCCCGTGCGAGCCAACCCGCCCTCGGCCCAGCGATGGAGAACGGACGTCAGCCCTTGGACCCCAGGCCGTACGCGGTGGTCAGCAGCCCGAGGAGGTACGGGGTCTCGGCGCCGTTCAGCGCGGTCGGGTCGACCGAGTACACGACCTCGCGGGCGAGGTCCCGGGTGGCGAAGACGCCACTGGTGGAGCCCGGCCGGGACCCGGTCTTGCCCCAGACCACGATGCCGCCGGCCGTGAGTCGTTCGAGGCCCGTGCTCATGCAGGCCGTGCCGTCCGGGCAGTGGCCGCCGTGTCCGGCCATGGACACCGCCGGGACCGTGAACAGCAGCTCCTGCTGGGCCGGTGCCAGGAGGCGGCCCCGGAACAGCGCCGTCATGAAGCGGTCCAGGTCGGGGGCGCTGGAGATCATGCCGCCCTCGGCCCAGGGCCACGGGCTCTGCTCGGTCACGTCCACCCGGCGCGAGCCGCCGTCCGCGTCGGGGACGGTCAGGTACGGGCGGGTCGCGGGGTGCCGCAGCCGCGGGTCGTCGGCGTCCGGGAGGGAGGTGTCGCGCAGGCCGAGCGGGCGGACGATGCGGTCGCGCAGCTCGTCGGCGTAGCGGTGGCCGGTGACCTTCTCCACGATCAGCCCGGCGACGAAGGTGTTCATGCCGTTGTACTGCTGGGCGCTTCCGGGCGTGAAGCCCAGCGGCTGCCCGGCCATCGTGGCGAGGACCTCCTCGGGGGTGAACGAGTCGAACCGGTGCTCGGCGAACCAGCCGGTGGTGCCGTCACCCCAGGGCACGTCGGAGCCGCCGGGCAGTCCGCTGGTGTGGTTGAGCAACTGCCCCACCGTGACCGGCGCGTAGGGGAAGTCCGGGAGGTACTGCCGGACGGCGCCGTCGAGGTCGATCCGGCCCTCGCCGGCGAGCTGGAGGACGACGGTCGTGGTGAAGACCTTGGAGATCGACCCGATCCGGAACCGGCCGTGCGGGTCGACCCGCATCCCGCTCTCCGCCGAGCCGCCCTCGAAGCTCCCGGCGGAACCGGTGACCCGCAGGAACGCGGCGGAGACGTCGGCGGCGGGCCGCTGGGCGAGGGCGGCCCGGAGCGCCGCCGGTTCCAGCGGCGGCAGTGCGGCCGGGCTCGCCGCCGCCGAGGTGCCGACGGAGGGCGTCGTGGCGAGGGCCGGGCTGCCCGCCCCGACCGTCAGCGCGGCCGCCAGGGCGCCGGCGGCGGCCAGGACGGCCCAACGGGTGCGGTTCGTGTGCGCGTTCATGCGGGTCCGGCTCCAGGATGGTCGTCGTCCGGACCGGTGCTTCCCGGCCCGGTGACGAGTCTTCCGGCCCCGTCCGCCCCGGACATCAGGGGCGGGGAGCCGTCGTTCCCCGACCTTCCGTCAGGGTCGGCCCGGAGGGGTTGCACAGAGGGCGGCCGGTCGTCAGCGCAGGAGGCGCAGGAGGCGCAGCCACCGTCGAGTGAAGGGCACACCGCTGCCGCGCCACCAGATCGACCGGTTCGCCACCACGGGAGCGGATCCGGCTTCCCGTTGACCTGGGGCCGTCACGCCCGGCTCCGCAGCGCCCGCTCGATCGGGACGTCCGCAGGCTCCGTGAGCAGATGGAGCAGGCTCGGGAAAAGACCTGCCTGACCGTCACATTCCGTGCCACAGTGGACGATCCGGCGCGCCGACCGCGTGCGAGCCGGAAGGATTCTCGAAGGTCTGGGGGACGAGTGGGATCCGGAACCGACATGACCGGCGACGGCCGGCCGACCGTGCTGGTGCGTGACGTGGTGCGATCGGTCGTGGAGACCCTCGCACCGGAGGAACTGTTCCTGGTGGAGGGGCTCCGCCGCTTCGACGACGCCACGGTGGTGCGGCGGCTGAGCCGCGGTGGAGGGCGGCGCGAGCCGCTGGGGTTCGGGATCGGGGAGGTCGCCGCCCTGGTGACGCCCGTCGTGTGGCTGGTGCTCGACGAGGTGGCGCAGCGGATGGTGGCCACGACCGTGGACCGCGCCTCACGAGGGGCCACGGGCCTGGTGCGGCGGCTGTTCCGGCGACCGGCCCCCGCGGCCGAGCTCCAGCCGCTGACCCGGGAGCAACTGGTCGAGGTGCGGGCCCTGGTCCTGACGGCGGGCGAGCAGCGCGGTCTCGTGCCCGAACGCGCCGAGGAGATCGCCGACGCGGTCGTGGCCCGGCTGGCCCTGTCCCGCGCACTGGACCCGCCCGCTCCGTCCACCCCACCGGCACCGGAGCCTCCCACCGACCCCACCGGCACCGGGCAGCCCAGGACCAGCAGCGTGTAGCTGATCAGCATCCGCTGCTGCACCGGCCGCCGCCAGGCGATCACGCCGTACAGCACGCCGGCCAGCATCG
>NZ_JBIVVI010001120.1:0-2978 GCF_044757675.1 Kitasatospora sp. NPDC091257 | reverse complement strand
CCCGGGGTCCCTCACCCCTGAAGGAGTGCATCCTCATGTCCCCTCTCGCCACCACCGAGACCTGCGCCCCGCTCGCCGTCCTCGGCGCCGACGTCCAGGTCCCGCTCGCCAACGGTGAGAAGGTCGGCTACGCGGCGCTGGACTACGCGGCCAGCTCCCCGGCGCTCCAGCGGGTGTGGGACGACGTCGCCGCCTACGCGCCGTACTACGGCAGCGTCCACCGCGGGGCCGGGTACCTCTCCCAGCTGTCCACCGACCTGTTCGAGCAGAGCCGCCGCACCGTCGGCGAGTTCCTCGACCTGCGCGAGGGCGACCAGGTGGTCTTCACCCGGGCCACCACCGACTCGCTCAACCTGCTGGCCGCGGCCGTTCCGGCCGGCACCCGGGTGTTCGCCTTCGAGACCGAGCACCACGCCTCGCTGCTGCCCTGGGCGCACGCCGGACTGGGCGTCACCTACCTGCGGGCGCCGCGCTCCCGGGCCGAGGCGGTGGCCGCGCTGGACGCCGCCCTCGCCGGGGCGCCCGAGGGCCCCAAGCTGCTCTGCGTCACCGGCGCCTCCAACGTGACCGGCGAGCTGTGGCCGGTCGCCGAGCTGACCCGGACCGCGCACCGGCACGGCGCCCGGGTGGTGCTGGACGCCGCCCAGCTGGCGCCGCACCACCGGGTCTCGGTCCGCGAGCTGGACGTCGACTGGATCGCCTTCTCCGGCCACAAGATCTACGCGCCGTTCGGCGCCGGGGTGCTGGCCGGCCGGGCGGACTGGCTGGACGCGGCCGAGCCGTACCTGGCCGGCGGCGGGGCGACCCGGACGGTGGCCCGGGAGAGCGACGGCTCGGTGGCCGTGCAGTGGCACACCGGCCCGGCCCGGCACGAGGCCGGCTCGCCGAACGTCATCGGCGCCTACGCGATCGCCTCGGCCTGCCGGGCCCTGACCGAGGCCGGCTTCGACGCGCTGGAGGCCCGCGAGCAGCAGCTGATCGCCCGGCTGACGGCCGGGCTGGCGCAGATCCCGCAGGTCAAGGTGCTGAACCTGTTCGGCTCCGACTCCGCCCGGGTCGGCGTGCTGTCCTTCGTCGTCCGGGGCTGGAACAGCTCGCACTTCTCGGCCGCGCTGTCCGCCGAGTACGGCATCGGGGTGCGCGACGGCCTGTTCTGTGCCCACCCGCTGGTGCGCACGCTGCTCGGGGACGAGGACGTCGCCCCGTCCGAGTGCGGCGCGCCGGAGCCCTCGCTGCCGGGCGAGCGCAGCCTGAACGCGATCCGGGTGAGCTTCGGCGCCGGGACGCCGGACGAGCACGTCGACCGCTTCCTGACCGCCGTCCGGGAGCTGGTCACGGACGGGGCGGCCTGGAACTACCGTAACGAGGGCGGTCGCTGCGTCGCGACCGTGCAGATCGACCGGGGCCGGCGCGAGGGCTGAGCGCTACTCGTCCAGGCCCAGGGCGAAGGCGGCTTCCAGGTCGTGCTGGGAGTAGGTGCGGAAGGCGATCTGGGTCTCGGTGTGGGCCACGCCCGGGACCTTGTTGAGCCGGCCCGGGATGACCTCGGCCAGGTCGTCGTGCCGGCGCACCCGCACCATCGCCACCAGGTTGTAGCCCCCGGTCACCGAGTAGACCTCGCTGACGCCGTCGATGGCGGCGATGGATTCGGCGATCTCCGGGATGCGGTCGACACTGGTCTTGATCAGGACGATGGCGGTGATCACAGTTCGGGCTCCTTTGTGGGGTGCCGCCAGCGTATCGGGCGTCGGCCGGGTCGTCGCGGGGGGTGGCGAACCACGGTGCAGGCGTAGAGGAACCCGGCCGAGAAGCCGATCACGTGGACCAGGTACGCCACCCCGGGCCCGGCCGAGTGCACCGACCACCACTGCAGGGCGAACCAGAGGCCGAGCACCAGCCAGGCGGGGAACCGCAGCGGCAGGAAGAGCAGCAGCGGGACGAGGGTGGTGACCCGGGCCCGGGGGTGGAGGCGCAGATAGGCGCCGAGCGCGGCGGCGATCGCCCCGGAGGCCCCGATGAGCACCCGGGTGGAGTTCGGCGAGTGCGCCTCGGCGAGCGCGAAGCCGTACGTGGTCAGGCTGCCGGCGGCCAGGTAGAAGACGGCGTACCGGGCCCGGCCCAGCCGCCGTTCGACGGTGGGGCCGAAGACCTGGAGGAAGAGCAGGTTCCCCAGCAGGTGGAGCCAGCCGGCGTGCAGGAAGAGGCCGGTGAGGACGGACAGGGCCGGGTGCTTGCCCGGGGTCGGGGCGGCCGGGCAGCCGGGGACCGGGTCGGGGGCCTCGGCCAGCTGCGCGGCGGTCAGCGGCCGCCCGGCCAGCACCTCGGCCGGGACGGCGCCCCAGCGCTGCTCGTACCGCTGCTCCGCGCAGACCCGGGCCCGGCCGGTGCCGTACAGCGGGTTGAGCCCGGCGGCCGGGCCGAGCAGGAAGACCAGGGTGTTGAGTGCGATCAGGGCGTAGCTGACCGCCGGGACGGTCGCGGCCGGGCGGCCGCCCCGGGCGGCGGTGTCGTCGGGGACCGCGAGCGCCATGCGGCCAAGCATCCCTCCGGGCGCCGCAGGTGACACGGCGGTTTACGGCAGGTGGACCAGTCCGGGTGTTCGGGCAACCGGTGGCCGCGATGGTTGCCCCAGGCAATAGGCTTGGGGCGGGCATTCCCGCCTCCCGCCGCCGATGCCGGGGCTCCGGGGGGAGCGCCTAGCCCACGAAGGGACCACCCGAGAGGACCCCCGATGACCGTCCCCGCCCTGACCGCCGAGACGCGCTGGCGCTGCACCCTGTGCGGCAACCTCACCCGCTTCGACGTGACCCGCACCGCGCGGGTGACCGAGTTCCTGCACTTCGACCTGGCCGGCGAGTCCAGGGTCGAGGAGACCGAGGTGCTGAGCGAGACCATCGAGTCGGTGCGCTGCCGCTGGTGCAACGCGGTGGACCAGGTCGAGCTGGTGGCCCGCCCGGGTGCCGAGGGGGCGCAGGCCC
>NZ_JBIVVI010001119.1:0-2979 GCF_044757675.1 Kitasatospora sp. NPDC091257 | reverse complement strand
CTGGAGCACCACCCTTGACCACCATCGCGATACCCCCTGCCCACACCCCGTCCGCCCGGGTCACCCTCTGGGACCGTCTCGCTGTCGGTTTGCTCGGCGTCCTCGGCATCGTCCTCTCCTATGACGCACTGCGGCAGATGGCCGGCGCGACCCACGTGCGCGGCCCGCTCACCTACCTGTTCCCGATCATCGTCGACGGCTTCATCGCCTACGGCGTCCGGGCCCTGCTCGTCCTGCGCGACGCCCGCTGGCCCGCCCGCGCCTACGCCTGGACGCTCTTCGCCGGAGCGACCGCCACCAGCGTCTGGGCCAACGCCCTGCATGCCGTCCGCCTCAACCAACTGCCCACCACCGGCAGCGGGCTGAAGCTCACCGACACCGTCGTCGGCATCCTGTCCACCCTCGCCCCGATCGCCCTCGGCGGCGCCGTCCACCTCTACATCCTGATCGCCCGCCACGGCTACGACGCCGCAACCGCTCCCGCTGAGCAGAACGCTTCTCCGCGCACAGAGACTTCTGCCGACCTGGTGACGGCTGACGGCGAAACGGTCCTGCGGCCGGACCGGCCGGAGGACCACAGCGAGGAGACCGCGCTGCTGACGCTGATGTCCGCCGCCGGACTTCTGCCCGCCGAGTGGCGCGACGCGTTGCCCGATCCCGAACCGGCAGAAGTCGATGACCGACCGGTCGATGCCCCGGACACCCGGGCTGAAGCCTCCGGAGACGCCGAGGCGGAGAACAAGCCGATCGGGCGTCCACCGGGCGCGTCGATGAAGCGGCTGCTGGAGGTGGGCCGCGCGGCGGTCGCCGCTGAAGGCCGCCTCACCCGCGCGATCGTCGAACAGGCCGTCCGCGACGCTGGCCTTCCGCTCGGCAGTACCCGCCTCACCGAGCTGATGCGAAAGCTCCGCGAGGAGCAGACCGACGAACAGAACCCTCCGCACCCCGAGGCCGACTGACCAACCCCGGTGTCCGACTGACCGGCCCGGTTGGTCAGCCGGACACCGACTTCTGCCGACCCACCGCCGCACTCGGCAGAAGTCCACCGCCGCCAGGTCACTGCGCACGGCAGACCTCGACTCCCACCGCCGACCCGGCCTCGAGCAGGGACCGGTTCCGGTGCAGGCCGTGCCTGACGCGCCGCCCATACCTGCGAATTCCGGCACGGCCAAACCCGGCATCACCCCGCACACTGCGCACCCCGATCCAGTACCCCCAGGAGCACGCCCTGACCGCTACCCGACCGACCCCGCACGAGCACGTGGCCGGTGCTGTAACCTCGCCGGACCGCAATGGAGTTGGCCACCTCCAGGCCAACAGCGGAGCAAGCGAGTGCGTCGGGACCCGCCGGCCTCGGTGAGCAGGTCGTGGAACCGCAGGGCGATCAGGTGGTGGCCCTCGGCGCTGGGGTGCAGGCGGTCCACGCTCAGCAGCCGGCGCTCGGCCAGCCACGGCAGTTCGGTGATGTGCAGGTGTATCGCCCGGTGGCGCTCGGTGAGGGCGTGCACCACGGTGTTGACCGCCCGCATCCGGCGCGCCAGCGGCCGGGCGAGCGGTGCCGGGAGCCGGAGCAGGCTGCCCGGGTCGGGCAGGCAGGCGGTCAACAGCCTGGCGCCGTGGCCGGACAGTTCCCCCATCGTGGCGTCGAGTTCCAGCGTGGCGCGCCGGATGTCGAAGCCCGTGCGCAGGGTGTCGTTGCCGCCGACCACCACGGCCGCCAGCCGCGGCCGCAGCGCCAGCGCCTGCGGAAGTTGACGGATCGTCAGTTCCGTGGTGAGCGCCCCGCTGTACGCCAGGTTGGTGAACTCCGCGTCCCGCCCCTCGGGTGCCAGCGCGTCGGCCAGGACGGCGGCCCAGCCGCGCCAGCCCTCGCCGACCCGGTCCCCGACCCCTTCCGTCAGCGAGTCCCCGAGTGCGACGAAGCGCAGTGGTTCGGCCGCCGCGGGGCGCTCCCGCGCCGCCCGGTCACGCCCGGCTTCCAGCATGCTCGTCCCGACCCCCGTCCACCGCCTCGTCGTGGTGCGCGCCGTGCGCCGCCAGGAACGCCGCCACCGCCGCCGGCCAGCCGTACCGCTCGGCCCGCGCCCGGGCGGCGGCCCGCCGCAGGTCCTCCGGCCGCCCCAGCAACTGCCGTACCGCGGAGGCGAATCCACTGCCCGTGTCGACGGCCGTCGCTCCGGCGAGCCCGATCAGGCCGGGCAGCGCGGAGGAGCGGCTGACCGCCACCGGGGTTCCGCAGGCCAGGGCCTCCATCGCGGCCAGGCCGAAGGTCTCCACCGGCCCGGGCGCGAGCACCACGTCCGCGCAGCCCAGCAGCCGGGCCAGCTCGGCACGCCCGCCCAGGTGCCCGAGGAAGCGTACGGGCAGTCGCAGCCGTGCGGCCCGGGCCGCCAGCCGTTCCCGCAGCGGGCCGGTCCCGGCGACCACCAGCACCGCGGGGTGCCGCCGCGCGCGCAGCTCGGCCAGGGCCTCGATCGCCCGCTCGGGCCGCTTCTCCGCCGAGAGCCGCGAGCAGAGCACCAGCAGTGTCTCGTCCGGAGCGGCGTAGCGGGCCCGCTCGGCGGCGCGGGCGGCCGGCGGCAGCGGTCGCATCGCCTCCAGGTCCACCCCCAGCGGGGCCCGGACCAGGTTCGGGGTGCCGATCCGCCGGAACTCCGCGGCGGCCCAGTCGGTGGTGCAGAGCACTGCGTCGTAGGCGCGGGCGGTGGCCGCGTTGAGCCGGTCGGCCGCCGTGCCCGCCAGCGGGCCGGGCAGGCCCCAGGTGCGCAGCACCCCGGCCGCGCTCTCGTGCGAGACCATCACCGACCGCACCCCGTGCCGCCGTGCCCAGGCGCCGGTCCAGCGCAGCGTGGTGCGGTCGGACACCTCCAGCCGGTCGGGGGAGGACCTGGTCAGTTCGGCGGCCACCGCCCGCCGGTCCGTGAGCAGCCGGTAGCCGCCGGCGGCCGGCAGCACCGGGCCGGGCAGGGTGACGACCAC
>NZ_JBIVVI010001118.1:0-2984 GCF_044757675.1 Kitasatospora sp. NPDC091257 | reverse complement strand
GGGGACAAGGGTCTACGGGGCGGTTCCGTCGGCCTGCTGAGCAGTGTGGTGCTGGGCGTCTCGACGGTCGCCCCGGTCTACTGCCTGACAGCGACACTCGGACCGACCGTCACCGCGGTCGGCGTCCAGATGCCCGCGGTGTTCCTGGCGGGCTTCCTGCCGATGCTGCTCGTCGCGTTCGCGTACAAGGAGCTGAACAAGGACTTCCCGGACTGCGGCACGTCCTTCACCTGGGGCGTCCGGGCCTTCGGCCCCCGGGTCGGCTGGATGGCCGGCTGGGGGCTGACGGTGGCGACCATCATCGTGCTCTCCAACCTGGCCGGGGTCGCGACCGACTTCCTGTACCTGATGCTCGGGGAGATGACCGGCAGCGGCTGGGTCACCGAACTCGACCAGAACAAGGCCGTCCACCTGCTCACCGTGGTCCTGCTGATCGCCGGCGCCACCGCGATGAGCTACCGGGGGATGACCGCCACCAAGTGGTTCCAGTACAGCCTGGTCGGCCTCCAACTGGCCGTGCTGCTGCTCTTCTCCGCCATCGCCATCGGCAAGGCCGCCTCCGGTGACCTGCCCGACTCGATCGGCTTCTCCTTCTCCTGGCTCAACCCGCTCCAGGTCAGCTCGTTCAGCGCGTTCACCGCCGGACTGTCGCTGTCGATCTTCATGTACTGGGGCTGGGACACCTGCCTGACCATGAACGAGGAGACCCAGGGCAGCGCCAAGACCCCCGGCCGCGCCGCGATGATCTCGATGGTCACCCTGGTCGGCTCGTACCTGCTGGTCGCGATCGCCTCCCAGATGTTCGCGGGCGTCGGCAGCACCGGCAACGGCCTCGACAACCCGGCCACCGCCGACAACGTCTTCGCCGCACTGGCCCGTCCGGTGCTCGGCTCGCCGTGGAGCATCCTGCTCTTCCTGGCCGTCGTCGCCAGCGCCGCCGCCAGCCTGCAGACCACCTTCATCCCGGTGGCCCGCACCCTGCTCGCGATGAGCGCCTACCGCGCCGTGCCGCCGCGCTTCGGCGCCGTCCACCCGCGCTTCCGCACCCCCGGCTACGCCACCGTCGCGGCGGGCATCGCCACCGCGGTCTTCTACGTCGGCATGAGCCTGATCAGCGAGAACGTCGTCCAGGACACCATCCTGGCGCTCGGCCTGATGATCTGCTTCTACTACGCGCTGACCGCCTTCGCATGCGTCTGGTACTTCCGCCGCTCGCTGCGCGGCGGTGTCCGCGACCTGCTGCTCAAGGGCGCCGCCCCGCTCCTCGGCGGCGTGCTGCTCACCGCGGTCTTCCTCCAGACCCTCACCGACGCCTGGGACCCGGACTACGGCAGTGGTTCGGTCTTCGGCATCGGCTCGGTCTTCGTGATCGGCGTCGGCATCCTGCTGCTCGGCGCCGCGCTGATGACCTGGTACGGCTTCATCCGGCCGGAGTTCTTCCGCGGCGAGACGCTGCACAAGGACACCCCGGCACTGGTCGTGGAGGACTGACGCCGTTACTGTGGGCTGCATGAAGCGCTTCGTGGGCCTGTGCTGGTGGCCGTCCTAGGACGGCCACCACACCTGCCTGACCAGGGCCGTCCGGGATGGACGGCCCTGCTGCGTTTCCCCGCAGGACGGGTTCCTCGCCCCGGACGGCCGCCACCGCCGCCGCACCGAGGAGAGAGACCTTGACCACCGCCGCCGCCGTGACCACCACTGCGACCACCGCTTCCGCGCGCACAGCTTCCGGGAGCACAGCCTCCGCGACCACCGCTCTCGCGACCGCCGCCGCCGACACGTCCGTTCCGTCCGCCCCGGTCGACGATCCGACCGCCCACCGCGTCCTCACCGGGGACCGGCCCACCGGACCGCTCCACCTCGGCCACTACTTCGGCACCCTGCGCAACCGGGTCCGGCTCCAGGACCAGGGAGTCGAGATGTTCGTCGTGGTCGCCGACTACCAGGTCATCACCGACCGCGACCTCGCCGACCGGCTCGCCGAGCACACCGAGAACCTCGTCCTCGACTACCTCGCCGCCGGCCTCGACCCCGAGCGGGCGACGATCTTCCCGCACAGCGCCGTCCCCGCCCTCAACCAGCTGCTGCTCCCCTTCCTCAGCCTGGTCAGCGTCGCCGAACTGGGGCGCAACCCCACCGTCAAGGACGAGATCACCCACTCCCGGCAGGCCGCCGTCAGCGGGCTGATGTTCACCTACCCCATCCACCAGGCGGCCGACATCCTCTTCTGCAAGGCCGACCTGGTCCCGGTCGGCCAGGACCAGCTGCCCCACCTCGAAGTCGCCCGCACCGTCGCCCGCCGCTTCAACGAGCGCTACCCGCACGCCGACGGCAGCGCCGTCTTCCCCCGACCGCAGGCCCTGCTCTCCGACGCCCCGATGCTGCTCGGCACCGACGGCGGCAAGATGAGCAAGAGCCGGGGCAACGCGGTCGCCCTCGGCGCCACCGAGGACGAGACCGCCCGGATCATCCGCGGCACCAGGACCGACGCCGACCGCCGGATCGGCTACGACCCGGTCAACCGTCCCGAAGTCTCCAGCCTCGTCCTGCTCGCCGCCCTCTGCCAGGACCGCGCCCCCGAGGCCGTCGCCGAGGAGATCGGCGACGGCGGCGCCGCCGCGCTCAAGCGCACCGTCACGGAGTCCGTCAACGAGTTCCTCCGCCCGATGCGCGCCCGCCGCGCCGAACTCGCCGTCGACCGGGGCCACCTGCGGCAGGTCCTGCGCGACGGCGCCGAGCGGGCCAACGCCGTCGCCGACGCCACCCTCGCCGAGGTCCGGGAGGTGATGGGGGCGGCCATCTGAAGAGCGCTCACCCGCCGGAGCCCGCCGAGGCCGTCCGGACAGCGGACCGCCTCCCGCGGACATCGGCCGGTTGACACGGGGCATATCGTCACCGGGCGGTCGCGATCGCCGACCAGGTCGAGCGCTCGGCCCGCCGCACCACCGTGCAGGCCAGGTGCAGGTGGGCCGCCCCGGGCGTAC
>NZ_JBIVVI010001117.1:0-2991 GCF_044757675.1 Kitasatospora sp. NPDC091257 | reverse complement strand
CCTGCGGGACCTCCCGGGGGGTGAGCCGGCGCAGACCGGCGATCCGCTCGGTCAGCCAGTCGGCCACGGCCTGCCGGGAGCGCTCCGGCGCGGCGTCCGCGGGGGTGTCGCGGACGGCCGCCACGGAGGAAACGTGGACCGGCTTGAGCCCGTCCTCCAGGA
Organism: Kitasatospora sp. NPDC091257; assembly: GCF_044757675.1. NCBI lineage: Bacteria > Bacillati > Actinomycetota > Actinomycetes > Kitasatosporales > Streptomycetaceae > Kitasatospora > Kitasatospora sp. NPDC091257. Next base: position 2,829 of record NZ_JBIVVI010001117.1, on the reverse strand, counting down.
AGAGCCGCTTGCACTCCTGCCGGCGGACCTTGCCGCTCGACGTCAGCGGGAGCTGGGCCGGGCGGATCAGCACCACGGTCCGCGGGTCGAGTCCGTGCTCCTCGACGACGGCGAGCCGGATGCTGCGGACGACCTCGTCGCGGTCGGCGCCGCGGAATCCCTCCCGGGTCAGTTCGCTGACCACGACCAGCTGTTCGACGCCCTCGGCGTCCTCCACCGGGAAGGCGACGCCCTTGTCGCGTTCGAGGGCCGGGTGGGAGTCCGCGACGGTCAGCTCGATGTCGTGCGGGTAGTGGTTGACACCGCGGACCACGATCAGGTCCTTGCGCCGTCCGGTGATGTACGTGTGCGGGCCGAGCCGCCCGCCCAGGTCCCCGGTGCGCAGGTACGGACCGCTGCCGTCGGCCAGACGGGCCCCGAAGGCGGCCTCGGTCGCCTCGGCGTTCCGCCAGTAGCCGGGGCTCACGGTGTCGCCGCTCAGCCAGAGTTCACCGCACTGCCCGTCGGGGACGGGGGTCCGGGTCTCCGGGTCGACGACCAGCAGCCCGGTGTCCGGCAGGACGTCGCCGTTGCTCGGGAGGCGGCGGCTTCCCGGCGCGCCGTCCGCCACGCGCCGCAGCCGTCCGCGCCCCAGCTCCTCGATGTCGAAGGAGGCGAGTCCCAGCGGCTCGTCGCGCCGGCGCACCGTCACGGCGAGCGTGGATTCGGCCATTCCGTAGGCCGGGGTGAAGATGTCGGCGCGACATCGGAACGGCGCGAACTCGGCGGCGAACCGCTCGATCGACTGCGGGCGAATCGGTTCGGCGCCGATCATCAGCGTGCGGAGCGCGGAGAGGTCCAGGCCCTCGCGGTCCTCGGGGCGGATGCGGTCGCAGCACAGGTCGAGCGCGAAGTTGGGGCCGAAGGTCAGCGCGGCCCGGTAGCGGGTGGCCGCGGCGAGCCAGCGCAACGGCTCCTGGACGAAGTCGATCGGCGCCAGCAGCACGTTCGTCGCACCGGCCCGTAGCGGGAACAGCAGGCCGGCCACCAGGCCGAAGTCGTGGAAGAGCGGCAGCCAGGACAGCGACACCTCGTCCGGCCCCAGCTCCAGCCCGTCGGCGAGCATGTCGAGCTGCTGGACGATGTTCCGGTGGGTGACCATCACACCGCGCGGGCGCCCCGTCGAGCCGGAGGTGTACTGGAGGTAGCCGACGTCGTCCGGGCGGAGTTCGGGCTCGCGCCAGTCGTCCGGGTCCGCGGCGGTGAGCTCACTTGTCGTCATCACCGCGCAGGAGGAGGGGAGTTCACCGACCATCGACCGGACCCGGTCCGCCCCCACCACGGCGAGCCGCGGATCGCAGTCGTCGACGATGCCTTCGACCCGGGCCCCCTTGCGGCTCCGGGTCGGCGGGAAGGCGGGCACTGCGATCGCCTGCGCGTAGAGGCAGCCCAGGAAGGCGACGGCGTAGTCGACGCCCTGGGGCAGCAGGATGAGCACGCGCTCGCCGGCCAGGCCGCGGGCCTGGAGCCCCGCGGCGAACGCCCGGGCGCGGCGGTCGTACTCGGCGAACGACAGCCGGTCGAGCTCGCTCTCCCCCTCGGCCAGCATGATGATCGCCGGCTTCTCCGGAAACTCGTCAGCTCGTGCACGAACATCATTGACAATGGACACGGAGAAATCCGGACGAGACTTTGTTGCCACGCTTTATCCCGCTTTCGGAGCAGCCTGAAGTGACACACCTGAAGCCGTGAAGGAAACCACTGGAAACCTGCCGGAATGGCAGTGAAAAGTACTCGGGCAGACAAAAGGAAGGGGAGGCGGCAACGCGCCTTCAACCCTCCGACCCGAGGCGGCCTCAGCAGATGCCGGGCATATCCGTTCGCATGGACAACACCACCCTCGACCACTCCCCCGTTTCGCACTCCGGCCGGCCCGGGCTGCCGCGTGATCCGCCGCCCCACCCTGCCGGAGTCCATTGAATTGATGATCACCGTAATGAGCGGCCAGGGGTGCGTCAAGCATCGTCGGAGTTCCTCACAAGCGAAATGCAAGACCACCCCTTCCCCGACACCTGTGAAGAAAGAGTGCGAAAGGACGGCCAGCATGCAGAAAACGGGCATTGCCGCCATACGGCCCCGCCGGCCCCCGGGGCCCGGACCCCCGCCGCCCGGCCCGGCCACGACCGTCGGGTCGGGGTCGCACCGCCCGTACGCTGCACGAATCCAGCCCCACGGCAGCGGATCAGACGCTCCGTCAAGATCAAAGAACCGGCGGATACGGCTGGCGCTCCCTACCGAAGCGATCTATGCTCTGTTTCGGCCGCATGACCGAATGGGCTGCCCGACACGGGGAGGTGGGCACGGGGAGCCCGGTCGAATCGGATCGGCCCACGGGCCCCGCGCGGGGATTCGGCGGGAAGTCCACAGACGCATTCCCGCCCGAGCTCGGGTGCGAGTTCCAGCACTCCGCGACATTCCAGGTCGCCGCACCGACCACCCGCCGGGCCGGGTGGGGGGAACAGTTTGAAACTGTTGGCGTGGACATTGCATGACAATGCGCGATCGCTGAGCCGTCAGAACTTCACAGGAGACGGCCCGTTCGGATTTCCTGCCACCGGCCACGGGGCCGCTTGATCCGGGATCCCCCGGACTCCTCGGGCATCCGCCGAGCCGTGGGCCCCGCCGCACCGGGCGGGCGAGGAACAGCTTTCGACAATGGGGGACGACTGCATGACCGCGACTGACTACGCGTCGCTGGCGGAGAGGGCCGGGCGCGCGTTGGAGGAGGCCTCCGCGCAGGAGGTCCTCGCCTGGGCGGCCGAGACCTTCGGCGGGCGGTTCTGCGTGACC
>NZ_JBIVVI010001116.1:0-2992 GCF_044757675.1 Kitasatospora sp. NPDC091257 | reverse complement strand
TCCCCGACCACGGGCGCCGGGGCCGGCCCCGAACCCAGGGCCGTGCCCATCCCCTGGACCGCCTCGGGCACCGCACCGACGGCCACCGGCTCCTCCAGGACCCCGGGCAGCCCGGCGCCGGCGAAGCCCGACGGCGCCACCGGCGAAACCCCCGGCGAAACGCCCGACGAAACGCCCGGCCCGTCGACCGTCCGGAACACCGGCCCGCCGATCACCTCCGCCACCCGCGGCCCGAGCACGAAGGACGCCCCGCCCGAGGTCTGGTCGAAGTACACCGGCCCGGTGTCACCCCCACCCGCGGGCGGCCCGACCCGGACCTCCGCCACCGCCCCCGGCACCACCGGCTCCGGGGCCATCCGCTCCGGGGCCATCCGCTCCGGGGCCACCGGCTCCGGCGCCGCTGCCACCTCCGGGAGCCCGGCCGGCTCCGGCACCACCGGCGCCACCACCGGCGCTACCGGCGGCCGCACCGGCCGCACCGCCGCACCGCCCGGGGCGGACCGCCGCGTCGCGTACCGGGGCGGCTGCAGCACCTCGCCCCCGGCGGGCGCGGGCCGACTGGTGCCGGGCACCCAGGCCGAGCCGCCCCAGTACCGGACGAAGCCGGGGATGGAGGGGTCGGAGTAGTAGCCGGGCTCGGGAGCGACGGCCGGGTCGCCGTCGGCGGCGAAGGGGCGGTCCGTCATGGGGGGTCTTCTTTCCTGGCAGGTCCTGACGAGGACGGCGCGGGCCGACCGGGCCCGACCACCGCAGACGCGTCCACGCGCGCGCACGACCCGGCGCGCACCCTGCGCTCGGCGCGCGTGGGGGCGCCACCGATGGGCGGACAGTCGCCGGACAGTCACAAAGGGTAGTACCTCACCGAAGCCGTGACGGAAAGTTCGCGATTCCCCGGACAGCAGGGGGTAGCTCAAGGTAGGGAACCCAGCGCACGACGTTTGCTCGCGCGCCGTGCCACCCGCCGTTCACCACCCTCACCAAACTTCCCGAAGAAATCCCGGAAACGTGTGTAAGAGCCGGTGCGGACCGCCCTCTCAAAGGTCACAGGGGCCCGGAACCGGGCACCGCCCGAAGGCAGAGAGGAAGACGATCATGGAGCGTCCCGTCAGCGTCGTCGAGCACGAGCTGGAGCTCAACCTGGTGCTCTCGCCGGAGCACAGCGTCCCCGTCCCGGCCCGGCTGTCCTACGGCAGCCACGACCCGTACGCGGTGTACATCACCTTTCACCTGGACACCGGTTCGCCGGTGACCTGGGTGTTCGCCCGCGAGCTGCTGGTCGAGGGCACCTTCCGCCCGTGCGGCCAGGGTGACGTGCGGATCTGGCCGACCCGTTCGGGCCGGCGCAGCGTGCTCTGTCTGGCGCTGAGCTCGCCCGCCGGGGACGCGCTGCTGGAGGCCCCGCTGCCGGCCGTCGCGGCCTGGCTGGAGCGGGCGCACCGGCTGGTTCCGCCGGGCAGCGAGCTGGCCGCGCTGGACATGGACGGCTCGCTCGCCGAACTGCTCGCCTAGGCATGCGCCGCAGCGTGCACCGGCTCGTACACCAGCACCAGCATCAGCACCCGCACCAGCAGCACCAGCACCAGCACCAGCACCAGCACCCGGACGAACACCCCCAGGAACGCGACCACGCCCGCAAGGACCGGCGGCGGCAACGGGAGCGGGGAAGCGGGAGCGGCGCCCCCGCCGGCTCAGCGGGCCGCGGGGGCCTGCTGACGACCGCGGGCGGTGTCCGGCCCTCCGGCGTCCCGCTGTCCGGGCAGCCGGACCAGCGGCGCGCCGGCCGAACGCCGTCGGGCCCTTATCCGGACGGCGGCGGCGAGCAGGAAGCAGAGTCCGACCCACGGATAGACCGAGGTCGGCAGCTGGCGCCACGGTGACATGTCGAGGACGGCCAGGCCGACCGGCTTCGCGGCCCACATCGCGAAGGACAGGAACGCGACCAGCGTGGCCCAGAAGACGGCCCGCCAGCGCAGCCGGCGGACGCCGGCCGGGCGGGCGTGCTCGACCGAGGCCTCGGCGGCGAGCAGGACGAGCATCGGCACGCACCAGACCCAGTGGTGGGTCCAGCTGATCGGCGAGATCAGGACGGCGGTGACGGCCGCGCAGCAGACGCCCCAGGCCTCGGCCCGGGGCAGCCAGCGGCCGCTGCGCGCGGCCCAGGCGGAGACCGCGAGGCCCGCCAGCGCGATCAGGCCGGCCCCGAGGGTGGCGACGGTGCCGGGGTCGGCGCTGTGCAGCAGGCGGGCGAAGGCGCCGCGCATCGACTGGTTGTCGACGATCCAGGTCTTGCCGACCCGGGAGGAGTCGTAGAGGTACTTGGTCCAGAAGCCCCAGGTGGCGTCCGGCAGGACCAGGGCGCCGAGCAGGAAGGTGCCGAGGAAGGTGAGGCCCGCCACGAAGGCGGCCCGGATCCGACCGGTGATCAGCAGGTAGACCGCGAACAGGCCGGGGGTGAGCTTGATGCCGGCGGCGATGCCGATCGCCACGCCCTTGCTCCGCCGCCCGTCCGCACGGGTGAGGTCCCAGAGGATCAGGCAGGCCAGCGCGAGGTTGATCTGGCCGTAGCGGAGCGTGGTGAAGACCGGTTCGAGCCAGACTCCGAGGCCGGTCGCCAGGATCACGCCGATCGGCCGCAGCTCGCGGCGCGGCCAGCCGACCAGCTTGAAGGACAGGTGGGTCAGCAGGGCGAGCAGCCCGACGTTGCCGAGAGTGATCGCCACCCGGAGGACGGGCACCGGGAACCAGGTGGTCGGGACGAACAGCATCGCCGCGAACGGCGGGTACGTCGCGGGCAGGTTCCACTCGGTGACGCGCAGCGCGTACAGGTCGGTGCCGTTGGCCACGGCGGCGCCCTCGGCCCGGTAGACGATCATGTCCACCATCGAGGTGTGGACGAAGTGGCGGACCACCGCGTACACCAGCAGGGACAGCAGCGCCACGGCGGAGGCCGCCAGCAGCGGACGCCGGGGGGCCTCGCGCAGCGCCCGGACGG